>JAADHA010000564.1 GCA_013152105.1 Oligoflexia bacterium
CCAGCCAGTATGACGGCGCCACCCTGGAGATCATCTCGCCCATCTCGGGTGCCTTCTACCCGCTGAACGCCGACATCGACTTCCAAGCCGTGGTCACGGCCGCCGACGGGTCCGATCTGGACTTCAACGATGTGGCCTGGACCAGCTCGATCGATAGCGACTGGGCAGGCAGCGGGAGCGCCTTTCAGGATCAGCTCACCGTGGGCACGCACGCCATCACCGCCGTGGCGGCCCTGCCCAACGGAGACCGCCTGGGCTGGACCGTGGGCGGCGTCCTGGTCCAACACGAGGACGCCGGCACCTACGTCGGCGATCTGGCGGTCGACTTCACGGTCGACAGCAACGGCACCACAGTGACCACCACCTGTTTCGGCACCGCGACGCTGGTGGTGGACGCCAACGGCGACACCGCCGTCGGTGACAGCGGCTGCACCGTCAGCCTGCTCGGCTACGATCTGGCCACCACCTACGCCTTCGACTTCGACCTCAAGGACCAGACGCTGAACGGACAAGCAGCCCTGGATCTGATCATCTTCCAAAGCCAGTTCTCAGCCACCGGTACGGTCCAGGACGGCACCCTGACCGCAAGCTGGGACGAGAGCCTGATGGGCTACATCGAGCTGGCCGGTGAGCTGAACCTGGTGCGGATCAGCCGCGACACGGGCGAGTAGCACCCAGTGCGACCGCCGATCACCACCCGCAGCCTGCTCGCCAGCAGCCTGCTCGCCAGCAGCCTGCTCACCGGAAGCGGCTGTGCCTCGCGAAGGCTGCTCCGCCTGGAGAACCAGGTCCTCTCCTCCGAGCTGGAACGGGCGCACACGGACCTGGAGGGCTGCCATTCCCAAGCGCCGCCATCCGACTTCGCCACCGACGTGACCCTCGATGTCATCGCGTCCTACCTGGAGCGCGCCGGCTTCCAGGGCGTGGAGCGCACCGAGAACGACCTGCTGGTCGTCACAATCGACGGCAGCAACACCCGCTTCAAGATCAGCGCCCAGCTCTTTCAACGCGAGGCCGTGCTCTACCTGGCGGCCACCGACTACCTGCGGCTGGAGGATGCCACCAGCAGTCGCAGCATGGTGCTGCTGCTGACGCAGCTCGCGGCCCTCAATTACGACCTGCTCCTGGGCAAGTTCCAGCTCAACCCCCGGACCGGCGAGATCACCCTGTCCGTCGAGCTGAACCTCGACGATGGACTGGGCTACAAGACCTTCGAGGCCGCCAGCCATCACCTGGTCCGAACCGCCGACGAGCGCTACCCGGAATTGGCGCGGGCCGCTGGCGGCGACGAGCTATGAAGGCCGCACTCGACGCGGGGCGCGCCTACCTGCGCCGCGTGCGCAGAGCGGACAGCTCCTGGGGCTACACCCACGGCCAGGCGGGCCAAGCTGAGCCCACCGTCCTGGTCGCCGCGGCGGGCGACGGCCCCGAGTGGCTGGCCAGAAGCTGGCTGGCCCAGGCATCGCTGGGATGGGCAGCCTTCCTGTTGCCGGCGGTCGCCTGGGAACGCGATCCCAAGCTCTGCGAGCGCGCGCTCGACGCCATCGCCGCCTTCCACAGCACGCCGGTCGAGGGCATGGAGGACTTCGACGCCACGCTGCCTGGCTGGTCCTGGGTCGCCGGCACCGCCGCCTGGGTCGAACCCACCGCCTTTGCCATGCTCAGCCTGCGCCGTGCCGGCCGCCTGCCCGACCGCGTGGACCAGGGTGTCGCCTTGCTCTTGGACCGCCAGTGCAGCGACGGCGGCTGGAACTACGGAAACCCCGCCATGTTCGGAACGGACCTGGCCGGCCACCTCGACGCCACCGGCTGGGCCCTCCTGGCGCTGCCCGCCAGAACCCAGACCCAGGACGCGATCGCCCACGGCCTGCACTTCATAGCGGGGGCCCTCGACCGCCCCAGCACGTTGAACCTGGCGCTGGCTTCCCTGGCCTGCGCCGCGCACCAGACCGACCCCTCGCCCTTCCTGACATTGCTCGCCCCACGGTTAGGAGAGAACGGTGCCCGCGGCCGGGCCGACCTCACCGCCCTGGCCTGTGCCGCACTCGCCACCCACCTGGAGGGTTGGCATGCCTTCGTCTGACGCGCACGCGAAGGGGGTCCTGACGCGGCGCGCCCTGATCGGCGGCGCGGCTGCGCTCGCCACGGCGGCCGTCGGCGCAAACGTCTACCAAGAGCTCCGACAGCCTGATCAGCGCGTGCTGCAGATGCGCTGCCCCAGCTATGACGACGACCTGATGATCCGCATCATCCACGGCATCATGGCCTTTCCTGCGGTGAGGGCTCGGGCCCGCGGCGCTCACATCGTCCTCAAGCCCAACCTGGTAGAGCTCCGCCCCGACCGACCGATCAACACCGACCCGCGCTTCATCGCGGCGGTCGCTGCGGCTTTCCTGGAGTTGGGTGCCGGGCGTGTGACCGTGGCCGAGGGTGCGGGACACGCCAGGGACAGCGAGTACCTGCTCGAACAGAGCGGCCTCGAAGACCAGCTTCGCCCTCTGGGTGTGCCCTTTGTCGATCTCAACGTGGACGACGCTGTCGATGTACGCCCTCCTCACAACCTCACAGGGCTAGGCAGCCTTCCGGTCGCCCGCACGGTCATGGCGGCCGACCTCCTGGTCAGCTTGCCCAAGCTCAAGACCCACCACCACGTCGGCGTCACCCTGTCGATGAAGAACCTGTTCGGAACGGTCCCGGGCCACGTCGTTGGCTGGCCAAAGAACCCCCTTCACTGGGCCGGTATTGACAACAGCGTCGACGACCTGTGGTCCGGCATCCAGCCTGCCTTCGCCATCGTCGACGGCATCATCGGGATGGAAGGAGATGGGCCGATCATGGGCACCGCCGTGCCCATGGGGCTCCTGCTCTTCGGCGACCACCTGCCCGCCGTCGACGCCGTCGCCACGCGCCTGATGGGTCTGAGGCCCGAGCGGGTCCACTACCTGCACCAGGCCATCGGCCTGGGTGGCACGATCGCCGCACGCAAGATCCTCATCATGGGTGATCAAGTCGATCCTCGCCCCTTCAAGGTCGTGGACCGCTTCGCCCACTTGCGAGCCTGAAGCTGGCCGGAAAGGCGTCACCTGATCGTTGCTCGTTCCGCTTCGAATCCAGGCATTGCGCCTGTATGGTGCGCGCCGACATCCACGCCAGGGCTGGCGTCCAGGAGGCATCATGATCTGCCACACCGTACCTTTCGTCCTGCTCCAACTCGGCCACCCCTTGCCCCAAGGGGTCACACCCCTGCCCTTTGACGCGACGATACCGGTCGACGTGGATCTTCCCCCCGGATCGGGCGGCGATGGTTGGCGCCCCGCCAGCGTGGGCTCAGTCGACAGCGACGTTCATCCCGTGCGCTGCCACTGGGCGGATGACGTGGACGCGGACCGCTGCGCCATCGTCCTGGCCGCAGCCGAGGACGCCTGGGACGCCCAGGTCACGGACATCGGCTTCAACGCCCCGGTGGAAGACAGCGACGGGCTGGTCGACATCTACCTCTCCAGCGAGGGAACCGGGGGCGGGGCCTACACCTATGGGCCCGCCGTGGACTCGGTCACCGGTGACGGCAAGATGAGCTCCGCGGCCTACATCGCCATCGACCCCAGCATCTCTGACGACGAGCTGGATGGCTACGTCGTCCACGAGTTCAACCACGTGCTGCAGTACGCGACTGACTTCACCGAGCCAACCTATATGATCTGGGAGTCGATCGCGTCGGCAGCCGAGCGCTGGACCTATCCCGACCCGGCCAAGTACGAGGTCCTCTCCATGTACGCGGCCGACTTCCAAGCGGCGCCGTGGATGGGGCTCCTGGGCGACGGCTACTTTTTGTGGGACGAGTACCGCATATGGTCGTACTACGAGTACGGCGGCATGGTCTGGGCTTTCCACATGGACCAGGTCTACGGGGACGGAAGCGGCAGCGCGGGGGCCGCGATCTGGGACGCGGCGGCCCAAGAGGGCTACACCAACGAACCCGACGTGCTCGACGCCTACGACACCGTCACGGGTGACTGGAAGGCGGGCCTGCTGGACCTGTCGGCCCAACGGGCGCGCATCGGCACCGAATTCGCTCCCGACTGGGCCAATTGGCGGACCGATGTCTACCAGGTGGATCTGGCCGGTACGGTCAGTTGGGACGAACTTCCCGCCAGCGTCACCCCCGAGATCGGCCCCTACCAGACCGGCACGGTCTACGCGATGGTCACCGGCGTCCCGGACGGCATGGGGATCGCGTGGGCCTTCGACAGCAGCAGCGCTGTAAGTTGGGGAGGCGTCGCGGTTCAGGACGAGCGTGACACGCAGACCATGGGCATCAGCGGCACCTTCGCGGCCCACGGCGACGGTGACATCCGGGTCGGCGCGGTCAACTTCGCGTCCAGCGACTTCGACGCAGATGACCGGATCGGCACAGCCGATGTGACGATTCGCCTGACACAGTGGACCCCCGAGGGCGGAGACACCGGCACCACATCGGACGGTGGGACGACAGCCGACGGTGGCAGCACCGGCGACGGCGGGACCAGCACGGGCGACGGCGGGACCAGCACGGGCGACGGCGGGACCAGCACAGACACAGACACCGGCAGGCCGCCCCTGGACCGCAACAAGCCCGACAGCGGCAAGGGATGCAGTGCCAGCGGCGCCGCCTCGGGCCTGACCGAGGCCGCCTTGGCCTGGCTCATCACCATGGGTCTGGTGGGCTGGCGGCGGCGCTAAGGCCAGACCCGATCTGCTACTCCAACCCCGTCTTTGCCAACGTGCGCGGGTCGGTCAAGCGCCCGGTCACGGCGCTGGCCGCGGCGACGGCCGGGCTGACCAGGTAGACCGGTCCCGCCGCACCCATCCGGCGGTCGAAGTTGCGATTGGTCGTGCTGGCCGTGGTCTCGCCCGGCAGCGGCACACCCGGTCCGTTGCCGATGCAGGATCCACAGCCGGGGGGACTGACGACCGCCCCCAGCCCGGCGAAGAACTCCAGCAGTCCCTGCGCAGCAGCAGCCTGGGCCACCGCCAGGCTGCTGGGCGTCACGGTCAGGCGCACGCCCTGCGCCAAGCGCCGCCCCCGTAGCACCGCGGCGGCGGCACGCAGATCCGAGATCGAGCCCCCCGTGCAGCTAGCGATAACGACGTTGTGGATCGCCACACTGCCCACATCGCAGAGCGCCATGCGGTTGCGCGAGTCTCCCGGCGTCGCCACCGTCAGCGGCACTTCGTCCAGATTGATCTCGATGATGCGTTCGTAGCGGGCGTCCGGGTCGGGCCGGACCATGCGATCCGCCATGTCCTGGCCTCGACGCTCCAGCAGGAAGTCCGCGAGGGGCTGACAGGGCTCGACCACACCAGTCATCAGGCCACCCTCAACGGTCATATTCGTGATGACCGAGAGCTCGTCCACGTTCCACTGGTCCAAGCCCGGACCACCGAGTTGGATGACGCAGGTGTCCGTTGGGCTGGTGCGCCACTGCTCTTCGCGGAAGTAGGGGTCACCGATCAGGTGGAGGGCCAGATCCTTGGGCGAGAGCACCCCGTGCGCATCGCCGCGAACCAGCACGCGCACCGTCTTGGGCACGGTGACCGGGATCAGGCCGGTGCGCAGGGCAAAGGTCATCGCGGTGCTGCCGACGCCGAAGGCAAAGGCGTTGAGCACCCCCGCGGTCGGTGAGTGGCTGTCCGTCAGGACGACGATATCGCCCGGGGAAGCGTATTGCTCGACGACCAGGCGATGGCAGACTCCAGCCGGCAGGGCTCGCCCCGGGCCGTGCAGGCGCAGGCCGTGCTTCTGGCAGGCGTCCAGCATCTCGGCCGCCAGGCGCCGGGCTGGTTCCAGCCGGGCGTCCTTCACGGCGGCCGGCACCGAGGGCTGGTCGATGAGGACAAAGTGATCCTCGAAGGCCGCGATCTGGTCCGGTTCGTAGACCGGGTCTTCGCCAAAAGCGTCGTCGTAGAGGGCCATGCACATGCCGGCCGTGTACTCGTGCATGCCGCGAAAGCCGCTGCGACAGAGGACCTGGTCACCCGGCTGCACACAGCCGATGCCAAAGGTGGCGTCGACTTCGCCCCCGGCCCGCCAGGCCCGGGACGCCACGATCTTCTCCACCACGGTCATCGGCCGCGGCGGCAGGTCCACGTCGTACCAGGGGCAGAGCGACCCGGACAACCACTGCTTGGCGTACTCCAGCAGCCCGCCCGCGTAGGCGACCTGGCGAAAGAAGGGCGGCAAGGCGTCGAAGAGTTCCGTCCGCGGGACATCCTCGCCAGCGGTCAGGCGGTCGACAACACCGAAGTCGGTGCTGAAGGGCATCCCCCCGTAGACCATATTCTCTTGGAAGATCCGCTGAAAGCTGTGCGCGACCACCAGCTCGATACCCGCGCCCTGGTGGGCCACCACGGCGACCTCGCGACTGCTGCCGCTGCCGTAGGCATCACCGCCCACCGCAACCTGGAAGCCGCCCTGGCGGACCGCGTCGTGGGGCACGATATCCTTGAAATCCTGGAGGAAATAGGGCCCCAGGATCGCTGGGGTATAGCCCAAGGTGCAGGCAGATCCCGAGATCATCGCGTCGGTGTTGACCCCGTAGGCGAGCGCCGGCCTGGCCCCCACCGCGACGGCGTCATCACCCCGAAGCTGGGCCTGAAGAAGTGCTGGATCGTCGGTGAGATGGAGTACGCGTCCCGTGAGCTTCATGAAAGGTCCTGGAATGCGCTGGCGCTACGAGGATCAGCCAGGCGGCAGCGCTGTGAAGGGGAAATCTGGGGGCGGCTTGGATGAGCAGGTGGAAGCAGCGCGACCAAACCTAACCCCCCGACACGAGCCGAGTGCTCAGCGGTGGGGTACCTTGAACTTCCCAAGCTCTTCAAGCCCGCCGCAACCCGCCCAACCGCATGCGTCAGAGGTCGCCTTGGCCCGGTGCTCCCGCAGCGCCATCGTCGTCGACGATGATCCGCTCCTCCAGCGACTCGTGTGCTCGCTAATGGAGCGTCGGGGCTTTGACGTACGGGGCGCGATCAGCGTCGCACAGGCTCGCGAGAAACTCTCCGAGGGCGACGCGGACGTAATCGTCCTGGACCTGGCCCTGGGGGATGAAGACGGCGTTGATGTCCTCGAACACCTCGCTTCGCTAGGCAGCAGCGCGGCCATTCTGCCGGTCAGTGGTTTCGACCGCCGGGTGCTGCGGTCGGCCGTTCACCTGGGTCGCGCCTTGGGCCTGAACGTGCTCGAACCGCTGCGCAAGCCCTTCACGTCTGCACAGCTCACCGAAGCCCTGGACGCCATCCCTGTCAACCTGCTGCCCGTGGCCGAGTCCGAACTGGCCCAGGCCCTGACGGACGACCGCCTCCTCCTTCGCTACCAGCCCAAGATCCACCTGCAGACCGGGCGGATCGTGGGGGCAGAAGCCCTGGCCCGCTGGACCGACGCGCGGCGGGGCCCGGTCTCTCCCGACCACTTCATCGCCATCGCCGAAGAAGGCGAACTGATCCACCGGCTCACCCGACGCGTGCTCGATGTGGCGCTGGCCGACTGCGCCGCGTGGCGATCGGCTGGCCACGACGTCGGCGTCGCGGTCAACATCTCGGCCCGCTCCCTGTCGGACCCCGACTTGCCCGCCCAGCTCGAAGACGCCGTCCACCAGGTGGGGCTGCCGCCCAATGCCCTGACCCTCGAGGTCACTGAGACGGTCGCGATGCGGGACGTCGACACGACCATGAAGCTGCTCACCCGACTGCGGCTGCGGGGTTTCGCCCTGTCCCTCGACGACTTCGGTACCGGCTACAGCTCCCTGGTCGAGCTCCACCGCATGCCCTTCTCGGAACTCAAGATCGATCAGTCCTTCGTGACGCGACTGGACAAGGATCCAGACGCGGCCATCATCACCAGCGCCATGATCGCCCTGGGCCACGCGCTGGGGCTCGAGATCATCGCCGAAGGCGTCGAAGACGAATCCGTGGCCCAGGCCCTCCGCGAGATGGGCTGCGACCACGCCCAGGGCTACCTCTACGACCACGCCCTGGACGCCACCGCCTTCCGGCAGCGGCTGGCGGCGGACTAGTCAAACCCTAGGGCAGTCCAGCCTGTCCCGCAGCGGTGACGCCAGCAGATCGGCCAGACAAGTACCGTCCGTCGCGATCATGGCCAGGCGGTCGACGCCCACGGCGACCCCGGCGCAGGGTGGCAGGCCGGCCTCGAGCGCGCGCAAGAAGCGCTCGGGGGTGGGCGCATCGCAGAGCCCCTCGGACCGGCGCTGGGCGCGGTCCTGCTGGAAACGGGCGCGTTGTTCGACCGGATCGGTGAGCTCGGCGAAGCCGTTGGCCAGCTCCACTCCCCGCACCACCAGCTCGAAGCGCTCGGCCACCCTGGGGTCATCGGGCGCCCGACGGGCGAGCATGCCCAGGGCGACGGGCCAGCGGGTGACGAGGACCGCCCCCTGCTGGGCCAGGGCTGGCTCGACCCGCTCGACCCACAGGCGTGAGAAGGCATGGACGAAGGGTTCCTCGGTACCCCCAAGGGCTCGGCTGAGTTCAAAGCCCGCCTGCAGATCAAGCACCTCGATGCCTGCAAGCTCGCGGCACAGCCCGGCCACCGTGCGCTGGCTTACCGGGGGAAGATCCGCAAGCTCGGTACAGATCGCGACCGTCTCGGCGGCCAGTTGGGCCGCGTCGAAGCCCACCCGATACCACTCAGCCATGGTGAACTCGGGCTCGTGCAGGTCGGACCAGTCACCCTGCCGAAACACGTGGCCGACCTGGAAGATGGCGGGAAAACCCAGCGCCAGCAGCCGCTTCAGTTCCAGCTCGGG
>JAADHA010000063.1 GCA_013152105.1 Oligoflexia bacterium
GATCTGGCCCAGGTCGTGATGCTCGCCGACCAGACCCCGGTGGAGCCCTCCTCTCCCGACCTCTACGCGCGCGACTTCCTGGAGGGCGGGGACTGCTGGCGGGACCGCGGCTGCGACGTGCTGCGCACCGTCAACGACGTCGAGCGCAAGAACATCCTCTACCAGGTTCGCTACCAGCTCTGGAAGGACTACCGCTGGGTGGACCTGGGACTACCGGATCCCGCGGACGTACCGACCGGTGAAGACGCGGTCGACCCGGGCGATCCTCGGTGGGCGATCCTGATCCGCGCCTGGATTTCGGACACGGCCTATGGCGACGGCGTGACCATCTGGCAGAGCTACGCGGTCGAGGTGATGGTGCCCCGCGACTGCCGCGGCTTCGTGCGGGACGGCACCGAACAGAATCGCGACGATGGCGACTGGCAGACCGATAGCTGCGGTGGCGGCGCCATGCGAATGCAGGCGATGTGGTCCCAGACCGAGCTCGACACCAGTGTCAGCGACGTCATCAAGCTGGCGGCCACGCGCACTGGCATGAGCGATGGCATGGAAGCCTACGACACCTGGCTGGATGAGCACTGAGCCCCGCCTCAGGCCCTGTTTCTTGATAGAGACATCTCTGGAGGCCCCGATGGCTCAACACGATGGCGCCAAGGCCCTGTCCGATGCGATCATCTATGACTGGAACGTAGAAGGCTCGCTCCCCATGCAGCCCTACCAGGCGGTCCAGGTTCACGATGAGACGGTCCGGGACGGCATCCAGAGTCCGTCCGTGACCGACCCCACGATCGACGAAAAGCTGGAAATGGTCCGCATGATGGACGCGCTGGGCGTGGGCTCCCTGGACGTGGGTCTGCCTGGTGCTGGCCAACGGGCCGTGGAAGACGTGCGGGTCCTGGTCGAAGCGATCCGGGACGAGGGCCTGAAGATCCGCCCGCACTGTGCCGCTCGCACGCACGCAAACGATATCCGTCCGGTCATCGAGCTGTCCGAGCAGACGGGCGTGCGAATCGGGGTCTACGCCTTCCTGGGTACGTCGCCGGTTCGCAAGCTGGCCGAGGACTGGGACGACAAGCTGCTGGAAAAGCGCACCCGAGCTGCCGCCTCCATGACGGTCCAGGCGGGCCTCCCTTTTTGTTTCGTGACCGAAGACACGGTGCGCTCTCACCCCCAGACGCTTCAGCGCTTGTTCACGGCGGCCATCGAAGAAGGCGCTTCGCGCCTCTGCCTTTGCGACACGGTCGGCCACGTGGACCCGCACGGTGTGCGCAACCTGATCTTGTGGACGAAGAACCTGATCCTGGGCCTGGGCACGGACACCGCCATCGACTGGCATGGCCACAATGATCGTGGTCTGGGCCTGATCAACGCCTTGGTCGCGGCGCAGCACGGCGCGACGCGCGTCCACGGCACCGTGCTCGGCGTCGGTGAGCGGGTCGGGAACACGCCCCTGGACCTGCTCATGGTCAATCTGAAGCTGGCCGGGGCCTTTGCGGGCGACTTGTCGGGGCTCGGCGCTCTGGTCGACCTGGGAAGTCGCGCCTGCCATGTGCCGATCCCCCCGTCCTACCCGGTCTTTGGACGTGACGCCTTCCGCACCGGGACGGGGGTGCATGCCGCCGCGGTGATCAAGGCCATGCGGACCGGTCACAAGACCCTGGCGGACCAAGTCTACTCCGGTGTGCCAGCGAGCTGGTTTGGCCGCCAGCAAGAGATCGAGATTGGCCACATGGCTGGCGACAGCAACATCGTGTACTGGCTCACCCATCGCAATATCGAACCGGACCCGGAACTCGTGGGCCGGATCCGCTCGGTCGCCAAGTCAGGGAACCGCTTGCTGGAGACGGCCGAGGTCATGGCGATCGTCGATCAGTATCGGGCGGATTCCCGGCCTGGCTGATCAGGTTTCGCTGTCCTTTTTGTGCAACGCGGCGTGGATCCGCTCTCGAGCAGCGGCGTCTTGTTCGTCTTCTTCACGTGCCTCGGCGCGTCGCGCGGCGACCAGGCGTCCGTTGTTCTGGATGATGTGGAACATGAAGAGCAGGGCGATGACCCAGTTGAGGTAGTGGGCCAGGCCGTGCAGGTTCGGGATCCCGACGACGATCATGAAGCAGGCGGCGGCCAGGTTGACCACCTGCACGCCCCAGAAGACCCCCCGACGAGATGTCCAACCCGGCAGGCGGAGCAAGAAGTGGTTGATGGCCAACAGGGCGACGACGCCAAAGATGATCCAGGTACCAAGGTCCATATGTAAGTCCAATCCGCTCAGGCGGGGCAGAGGGCGACGTTGTCGATGAGGCGGGTCTGTCCGACGAACGCGGCGACCAGCGCGCGCGCGGGCCGGTCGACCCGGTCCATGGGCTGTAGGCTGTCGGGGTCGACGATCTCCAGGTAGTCGATGCGATCGACGTTGAGCGAGGTGCGCCCGAGTGCGAGCAGCGCCCTTACATCGCGGTTGCCTGCGGCGACCGCTGCTTGGATCGCGAACAAGGTCTGGCTGAGGCTTTGGGCTTGGATGCGCTGGTCTGCTGAGAGGTACTTGTTGCGCGAGGACAGGGCGAGGCCGTCCGTATCTCGAACCAGCGGAGCCCCGATGATCTCGACGGGCAGGGCCAGGTCCCGGGTCATCCGACGGATGACGGCGAGCTGCTGGTAGTCCTTCTCTCCGAAGACCGCCAGGGTGGGCTGGACCAGGCCGAACAGGCGGCTGACCACGGTGGTCACGCCGTCGAAGTGGCCCGGCCGTCGTGCCCCGCAGAGGCCGTCGGTCAGACCCGACACGGACACGGTGCTGGCGTGTCCGGGCTCGTAGAGCGTCTCGGGCATGAAGAGCAGGTCGACCCCGGCCCCGCTGCAAAGCTCAGCGTCCCCTTCCGGGTCGCGGGGGTACTCGTCGAGGTCCTCGCCGGGACAGAATTGCAAGGGATTGACGTAGATGCTGACGACCAGGTGGTCACAGCGTGGCCTGACCAGGTCCATCAGCGAGCGGTGGCCGCTGTGCAAGAAGCCCATGGTCGGCACGAAGCCGATGGACTCCGCGCGGGCGCGCCGCTTCAGGGCGTCAAGCTGTACGGCATGGGGGTCGGCCATGATGTGCATATCGCTGCCCAGTCTCAGTAGAGCCGGGCCACCTTGGCGCGCCGACTCTTGCTGTGGAAGGTGTGTTCGTCTGCCGGAAACAGGCCGGACTTGACATCTGCCACGTAGGTCTTCACCGCGTCGATCATCGTGTCCTCGAGGGTCGCGAAGCGGCGCACGAAGCGAGGCTTGAAGCTGCTGTCGAAGCCCAGCAGGTCGTTGCAGACCAGCACCTGGCCGTCCAGGTCGGGACCCGCGCCGATGCCGATGGTCGGGATCTCGAGGGCGGCCGTGATCTCGGCCGCGAGCTCGGCCGGCACCATCTCCAGCACCACGCAGAAGGCGCCAGCCCGCTGGACGGCCAGGGCGTCGGCCATGAGCTGCTGGGCGCCGGCTTCCGAGCGGCCCTGGACGCGCCAGCCGCCGGTGGCGTGGACCGACTGGGGCGTCAGGCCGATGTGTGCGACGACCGGGATGCCCGCCCGCACGATGGCCTCGATCGCGGGCGCGGAGCGTTCGCCGCCCTCCAGCTTGACCGACTGGGCGCCGCCCTCTTTGACCAGACGGCCGCTGCTTTGCAGGGCCTGCTGGGGGCTGATCTGGTAGCTCATGAAGGGCAGGTCTACGGTCAGGTGGGCCTGCTGGAGGCCGCGGCTGACGCAGCGCCCGTGGTAGATCATGTCGGTCAGGGTGACGCTGAGCGTGTCGGCTTGCCCCTGGATGACCATGCCCAGGCTGTCGCCGACCAGGACCATGTCCACGCCAGCGGTGTCGACGAGGCGCGCCATGGTGGCGTCATAGGCTGTGACCATTGCGATCTTCTGGTTGCCGGCCTTCATCTTCTGAAGGTCCAGGACCGTCTTGCGAGACATCGATGTTCCGGGTTGGCGCGACGCCGAGGCGTCGCAAGGGTGAGCGTGACCTCCCGGCCTGTGCAGGTCCAGGGGCCGCCTTGGGGTAGTTCCCAGGCCTTAGTATTGCCTGGGGGCTCAGAACGCATGGTGCCAGGCATTCTCAGTTAGCATTTTCGGGGCCTCTGCTGGTCTACCGACCGCGACGGCCTGGAGATTCGGTACGATCGATCAACTGGGTCGGCGGAGCGGTCACCGATGGCGTCAGCGCGGCGTTGGGCGAGAACGGAAACGGCCGTGGCCGCAAGCTCGAAGCGCCCCAGGCAGCCCGCGTGCAGGCTCACGCTCGTCGACACGAAGCGCACGCCCAACCCACCCAGCCATCTCCCTCGGAGTCGTCGGGGAAGCTCGGGCCGAGCCGGCGACGTGAGCGCTTTCCCGACGGCACACATGACCTTGGCGGTCTAGTTCCACTGAGGCCCAACTCAACATAGGAATGGGGCATTCGCGGGAGTGCCTGCCGGGCGGATCGTACCCACCGCGATCAGCGACTCTTTGCCATCGGCAGGGGTACGACGGAGGTCGTGCGGGTGGTGACCTGGTCGCGGGGGCTGGCGGTGGTTCCCAGGACGTTCCGCTCGGCCA
>JAADHA010000399.1 GCA_013152105.1 Oligoflexia bacterium
AAGGGCATCGAGACTCCAGAGTGCGGCCATAAGAGGCGGCGTTAGACCACACGGGGCGCTTTGTGGCCACGGTGCGGCCACTATCGCCCCTATTATGCTGAACAGAAGCACTAATAGCCGCTCTGTGGTCATAAGTCCCGTCGTTTACCCTAACAAGCAGCGTTGTGACCGCCCCCGCGCTGCCGCCCCCGCGCTGCCGCCCGAGGCAGGCTTCTACGCCTGCGGCCTCGGCGGAGGATCCACGAGTGCCCGACGGCAGTCGCGAGGCGTGGGGACCAAGCGTGGGCCGCAGCAGGTTGTGAGCACCACGCGGAGCACCTGGGCATCGTTGCCGTGGAGAACCCGGTGGCTGGGGATGCCGCGGTTGTCGGTGCCGCGGTATTCTGCCTGTAGAGCTGGCCCCGGGGCCAGTTGAGGCCCGGGGGCTGGACTCCCTGCGGGTCAGAACCTGCCTTCGCCCACGTCGAGCGTCACGGAAAAGACGCCCGCGCTCCCAGTCGCTGACCTGCCTCTGTCAGACCAAGACCGTTTTCCCAGGAACGGGACTCCGACTGAGAGTTGCCGTCAAGGGGGCCGACTGTGTCACTTGAGACGGGCCCAATGTCAGGAGGTCTGGCGTCGCTGTGGGTGCGCAGCCTGTGGGCTGGTGCCGCCGACCGTAGGTCCCGTTGAGTGATGTCCGATTTGGTACTACCACCCCAGGCCATCACGGCCGGCCGATGCCGAGCGCTGCGAGGGCCGTTGGAACCCAGTCGGCAGCAGCAGGGCGTGCTGCTCCCCCACGGGCACGGAGCGCGGGCGCCTTCATGTCGAAACTCCGGGCTCTTGGGGAGCGAGCCGTCTGGGCTGCGCCGATCCCTCGTGGCTCGCTCCATTGGGCTAACCTCATGCTGCCCTCACCCGTCTCTCCAAACCCCGCGCTGCCGTGAAGAAGCCACCCGTCAAAGGAATGCGCCTACTGCGACTGGCCGGGATGACCGCCTCGGTTGCCGGCGGCTACGCCCAGTCGCGGGTCCGTCGGGCCTTGGGGGCGGACGCTGACCAGGAAGAGCACCGCTTCCGCAAGGCCAGCGGCGAACGCATCGCCCGCACCTTGGGCGAACTGAAGGGCGCCGCGATGAAGGTCGGGCAGTTCGCCTCGGCCGCTCGGGACCTGCTGCCGCCTGAACTCACGGACGCGTTGGTCGGCTTGCAGCGCGACTCGCCGCCCATGGCCTATGAAGTCATCGCCGAGCAGATCGAGAAAGAGCTGGGCTCGCCCCCCGAGCTGCTCTTCCAGCACTTCGAGCGCGCGCCCTTCGCTGCGGCCAGCGTCGGGCAGGTCCACCGGGCCCGCACCGACGACGGTGTCGAGGTCGTGGTCAAGGTCCAGTACCCGGGGGTCGACCAGGCCGTCGACTCGGACCTCTCCCAGGTGCGCCTGGCCTTGCGCCTGGGCGGTCTGGCCAAGGTCCCCAAGGACATGCTGGACGCGACCTTTGGTGAACTGCGCGAGCGGCTACACGAAGAGCTGGACTACTGCAACGAAGCCGACAATGTCCGGCGCTTCCGAGCCTTCCACGCCGGCCACCAAGGCCTGCTGGTGCCCGATGTCGTGGGTGAGCGCAGCAGCCAGCGCGTGCTGACCCTGACCTACCTGCCGGGCCGCCCCTTGTCCGACCTGGACGATCCTCGCTGGCCGCAAGATCTGCGGGACAAGTTGGGCACCGCCTTGGGCGAGCTGATCACCCGGCAGATTTTCGAACTCAAGGCGATTCACGGTGACCCCAACCCCGCCAACTTCGCGTGGCGCGAGGACGGCTCGCTGGTCATCTACGACTTCGGTTGCGTCAAGAACCTACCGGATCGCGTCGTAGACTCGACGCGGGAGATACTGCGAGGGGCCCGTGACCGCGACTACGGCCAACTCGACCGGGCGATGCACGACCTGGGACCCCTGCGACCCGAGCGCTCCATCCCGTCGGACTACTACGACCGCTGGCTACACGCGATAGCCCCGCCCCTGGACGAAGAAGTCTACGACTTCGGCCGGGCGGACCTGGCGGACCGCGTCAAGAAGCTGATCCCTAGCGCGGTCAAGCGCGCCCACTGGTGGCAGCCCGCCCCGGAAGTGGTCATCCTCGATCGCATGCTGGCCGGGCACTACGACAACCTGCGCACGATGCGCGCCCGGGTGCCCGCGCGCCGGTTGATGTTGCGGTTCTTGTAGGTACTGCAATTCGCCTGCGGATCCATGTCTGGACTTGGAAAGATGCGGCCATGACTTGGCTTGTTAGAGTTGACGGCGGGGCTTGTGACCGAAGATCGGCCGTTACGGCTATCGTTCGGCATAACAGAGCCGTTGGTGTCCGCATCACGGCTATAAAGTACCCCATATGGTCCAACGGCGTATCTTGTGGCCGCACTCTGGGGCCCTGATGATGCGCCCTCTGGCGCGCATTACCCGGTCCGCGCGCGGGCGCCTCACGCTCTTCCTGAACGCCGCGGGCAGGCGTGCGTACGTAAGGATCTACCTACCGCCACGCTGACTCCAGGAGATCGATCTCTGCAGCGAAGCGCCCCCGCTCGGCCCGCAGCCGCTCCCAGAAGTCGGGCACACCCAGCTCGCCTTGGTCTCTCAGCACTTCGACCACGGCGCTGACATAGGCATTGGGCGCCAGCCAGTTCTTGGGCAGCGCCATGCGCAGCTTGGATCCGCGCGGCAGGTACGAGATCAGCCGCTCGATCTCACTGTTGCTGAAGCGGTTCTTGAGGAAGTTCTCCAGGTCCAGGCGCGGGTCCCACCGAGGTGGCGTGGGTGTGGTCCAGGCCTGTGGCAGCTCAGCGAGGGGTGGCAGGTGGCCCAGCGGGTCCGGCGCGGCGGTCGGCAGGCCGCGAAGGTAGCGCTCCAAGCGATCACAGTCCCTGGGCGGCTGGAAGTGGGTGTGGGTGCGCAGTTCGTCGGGAATGTGCTGTTCGGTGGCTTCACCGACCAGAATGGCGCGGATCCCCTTGGCCCGACCGTGGGCCCGGTAGAGGCGGTTGGTGAGCACCATGCCCTCGAAGGTGGCGCCCTTTCCCTTACCCTTGCCTGGCTGCTCGTGACCCCTCCAGCGGCGCAGGTAGGTCGCCGTGGGCACGATCAGCACGAAGTCGGCGGCGTCGATCTGGTCGCGCATCCAGCGCAGCCAGCCTTCGTCCGGGTCCGTGGCGAACTGGTCGATCCAGGCATCGTAGCCGCGCCGTCGCATGCAGTTGGCGAGGTCGCGCACGGCATCGCGATGGCCGTCGCTGTCGTGGCTGTAGGAGATGAGGATGCGCATCCGAGCCCTCCCATCGACGATGGTCCCGGCTTGCAGAGGGTCGCACAAGAGTGGGCCGCGGTCCAGCTTGAGGGGAACTGTCGACCGCGCTTCAACCTTGCACATCCGCCTGGATCCGTTTACACGACGCGACCGATCACCAGGAGAACCCTGTGCACTTCAATCCCCGCGCTCTCGCCAGCCTCAGCCTGCTCCTTGTCGCGTGTGGCACGGCCACCAGCCTGATGCCGACGGGGCGCCACATCCTGGTCCTGCCTCCGATCGGGGGCGAACTGGACGATCCCTCGATCGACATCGGCGCCGAGTACGCCATCGCGGTGACGACGATCCAGGACGCCATCGACGCGGCGGCTTCCGGGGACACGGTCGACGTGCCGGCGGGGGTCTACCTGGAAGACCTGACCATGAAGGCCGGGGTGGCGGTCGACGGCGCGGGCACCGACGAGACCTACGTGGTCGGGACGGTGACCTTCGACGGCAGCTCCACCGCGGACACGACCCTGTCCGACCTGACGGTCTACTCCAGCGACTACTACGCTAGCTCGACGGCCTACTCGGGCAATGGCATCACCATGAACGGTCCTGGGACCCTGTCCGGGGTGCAGACCGTGTGGTTCGAAAACGGGGTCTACGTCACGGGGGCGGACGGGGTCAGCATGGACCGCCTGGTGGCGAACTACAACTGGTACGGGGTCAACATCGACGCGGCGACAGATGTGACTCTGACAAACAGCCTGATTGGCGCCAACGGTGCCGGCGGGGTGGTGGCGAATAATGGCGCCACGGGCCAGATCGTACACAATGACTTCATCGGCAACGCCTTCGGGGGCAGCAGCGCCTACCTGACCGGGGCGATCTCCAGCGGCAACCTGTCGTCCTTCCAGATCCACAACAACGTGGTCACGGGCAACTACTACGGCGTCAACTGCTATGGCTGCTCGGGGAACTGGTCCTACAATGACGTGTGGGGCAACACCACCGGCTACGTCAATGACGCCTCGGCTGACTCGGCCGATCTGTCCGTGGACCCGCTGTATGCGGACGCCACCAACGGCGACTTCCGGCTGATCGAGACCTCGCCCTGCGTCGACGCGGGGACCGACGCCTGGACGACGGCGGCCGACGCGTTCGGCACGGATCGTCCCCAGGGCTTGGCGGTCGATATCGGCTACCACGAGTACGCCAGCAGCGCTTTTCACCTGGTGATCAGCGAAGTCATGGCGAACGCCTTGGTCGAAAGTACCGGCGAATTCATCGAGATCTA
>JAADHA010000514.1 GCA_013152105.1 Oligoflexia bacterium
GTCACCTTCACCGTTGGCAAGTCCACCTTCCACGCCCGAGTGGTCGAGGATCGTGGTACCCTCGGCGTCGGTGGTCGCCAGATCGTGCGCATCGAGATTCTGTCCGACGACGACATCGATGAAGAGCCACGGCGGTTCGAAATGCCCGCCGAGGAGCTGAAGCGCGACCAGACGGCCGCCTGATGCCGCCGCTCGGAAGTCCTCGACCACCTTGACCTGCGGAGCAAGCCTGACCGCGCGCAGGAGCCGCCCGAAGAGCACAGATTTGTAGATGGACGAGGGCTTCCTCTAGCAGGCGAAGCCTTCTCGATAGCACGCCTTGCTCAGGGCAACCGGATGCCGGCCTTGTCGGCGATGGCCCGGGTCAACTGACGAAAGTCCTCGCCACACTTCCGAGCGGCAGCGCCGCGGGAGCCAAGCGCGCCGTCGGCCGGCTTGAGGTGGAAGATGGGCTTGCGGGCCTCTATTGCCATGGGCATCAGGCTGCGGTAGTGCTTGAGCTGGGCGAGGCAGTGGGGGTCCTTGTCGACTTTCACCACGTCCGCCGAAGGCTCGTCCAGCACAGAGCCCCGATACTCCGACGGGATCCTGGCCATCCACTTCGCATTGGCTCGCATCGGTCGATCCAGTCGCACGTTGTGCTGGAGGACGACATACCCGGCGGGTGCCATCGCCCCGGTTGGGAGATCCAGGTCTCGTGGTGCCTTTTGGCGGCGTTCAGCCCAGCCCTCTCGCCAGTCGCGCAGGGCGGGGCCAAGGTTACGCAGCCCTTGGAGCGAGAACAGGTCCGGTGCGAGGGGCATGACCACGTGGTCGGTTCCAAGCAGGGCCGCGCGCTTGATGGCGCCCAGGTTTGGACCCACATCGATGAGCACGATCTCGGTACCACGTGCCTCGGCCGCCATGAGCATCATCCGGTAGAAGGCCGTCAGCATTCGGAAGGCGGCTTCGTCCTGGTCGAGGCAGCGGTGCCAGTCCTGGGAGAGGCGATCCTCGATGCGGGAGAGACCCAGGTCTCCCACGACCAGGCCGATGGCGTCGCTGATCTCCTCGACATGGGGCTGGCGCACATCGCCAAGCCCCCGCAGAATCGGCCCGACCGCACCGAGCACAGTGTCGACGTGATCGTCGTCCGGCCACAGCTTCGCCAAGCGCTCTTCTTCCAGGAACATCGACGTGAGGTTGGCCTGGGGATCGAGATCGGCGACCACGACATCGACCCCGAGGTCGGCCAGTGTCCAGGCCACGTGGTAGACCAGGGTGCTCTTGCCCACGCCGCCCTTGTTGTTGAAGAAGGCGATGGTGTTCATGATCTCCGCCTGACGGTGACGAGCGTGGCGCTTTGCGAGAGCGAGAACTCCGGTGGAGGGTTGCCGTTGTCTCGCAGCAGTCGCCTGGAGAGGGGGATCCCGTAGCCGAAGCGCTGGACGTAGCCGAGGTTGGCCATGGCTTCCGCCACCAGGGGGTTGCGATAGTCGGTCGCGCCACTGCCGAAGTTGTCCAGAGTCACCTGCCCGAAGGGGCCGCCGGGGTTGTGGATCTCGACGCGATCATCGAACCAGTAGATGCGAACGGGGGCGTTGCTGGTCTCGTAGTTGCGATGGATCAGGGCGTTGCGGGCGAGCTGCTGCAAGGCCGCCAGGGGGTAGTCGCGGACGCGTGACTCGGTCGCCCCGCCTGCGATGTCGACGGCGGTGGAGACATTGAGCTTCAGCAGGCCGTCGAGCCGATGAACGACTTCGTACAGCGGACCGGACAGATCGTGGTCGTCCTTGATGGGGTCGCCCAGCTCGGTGCCGTCGATGCGCAGGAACACCAGGTACGCGCCGGGGACGAAGCTCCTCGGGTCCTTCCCCAGGACCAGGATGGCACCGTAGGTAGGCAGATAGCCAGACAGCAAGCGCAGGGACTCAAGGCGTTCCTGGACGGTTCGTTGGTTGTGACGGAGCACATCCGCATCGACTGCCGCGGGGAGGTAATTGCTCTTGAAGTAGGCAAGGTCGAGATCGTCCAGGCCCGAGCCGTCGGCTGGACGCCGGTCGAAGGGCTGGCTTCGGTGACTCATGCCGGTGCTCCTCTCTTCCTGCTTGCCCTGCGGCGCCGGCCCGCAGCCCCAGATCCCCATGAGCCCCCCACCCGAGCGTCAGTGACCGGGGGCCAGCGTGGTCTCGAAGGTCCAGTAGTCGGCGGGATCACTCAGCGCGAAGGTCATCGTGTGCAGCCCGCGAGAGATGCAGCCCAGAAAGTCGGGGTCTACATCGGCTGGTTCCAGTGCGGTGAGGCCCTGAACATGACCGCTGAAGCCCACGAATGCCCGCAGCTTGATGCTGCTTGGTGCGTCTGCATGGGCGGTGAAGCAGGTGTCGAACATGGCGCGCGAGACTTGGAGTTGTTCCTGGACAGCGGCCGCCGAGAGGGTGACGCCTTCTTGGCTCTTCGTGGGCTGGAAGAGGGGCTGGTCCAGTTCAAGGTGGGGCTGTACAGAAATGGGGTGATCTGGCTTTGGGTCCACCACGTCCTGGAAGGGCTGGAAGCCGTCGAGGGACACGGTGAGCCGCACGGGACCGGGTGGGAGCTGGTCGCCCTGGAAGGTGTGCGGGCCGACTCCGACCAGGACATCGTTGAGGTACACGACGGCCGTCGGTGGATCGGGGTCCACCTGAAGGAGTCGTTGGCTGGAATTGGGTTGGGTGCTGACTTGGTAGGCCAGCCGCCCGGCTCCCCAGAGCGTGAGCGCGCCCACCGCCACCAGGCCGGCGATGAGCAGGACCCGTGGAACCCGCTCGCGCTCGACATCCAAGGTGACGGTCACTCGCGGACCATGGGATGGCACGATTGTCACGATGCTGCTGCCGCGTTGGCGGGGCATCCGATCTGGATGAACGGTCGCCGTGATCTGGTGCTGGGTCTGTCCGGCGTCCAGCCGCTCGGGATTGACGGTGACCCAGTCGCGATCCGCCATGATGCGGCCGGTGGTGGGCCCGGTTCCGACCTGCTTGAGTCGAATGGTGACGGAGCGGTTTCGCCTGCCGACGCGTAGGCTGTACTGGTTGGGAGTGAGCAGTTCGACGCAAGTTCCACTGCGCTGTGAGCCGAGAGACAGGGTCTTACCGGTGATACGCTCGGGCGGTCGAGGAATGCTCAGCACCGAGGGTTTTGGCGGTGTGGACCCGGGATTGGACCGGATGGCGGCCATGAGGTGGGACGCGGGGACCGGTGGGATCGTGCCAGGTGGCTGTGTGACGGGACGTTTGCCAGGTGATGGTCGTCTGGGCTGGGACTGTGGTGGAGCGGAGATCGTGCGTGCACCGGGGGGGGCGCTGCTACCCGAGCGCTCGAGTCTGATGGGTGGGAGGGTCCCGGGCGGTTCGGTCGTGTCGCGCCGCTTCTTGTCCTTTGCAGATGAACTTCCGCCAAAGGAGACAAAATTGAGACTGGGCAGCGAGGGCTCCTGGTCCGCGCTGGCCTGGCTCGGCTCGTTGGTGGGCGGTCGCAGGAAGCCGTCGGTAGGGTCCAAATCAAAGGCAGAGGCAGCAGGAAAATGGGCCCGGTACTTGTCGTCATAGGCGGCACGCCGAGTCGGGTCCTTCAGGTCTCGGAGCGCTGCGTCGATGCGGGAATACTCGTCTCGCGATCGTCGCGTGTCGGACAAGGTGCGTGCCCAGCGGTACTTTTCTCGGTACGCGTGGTCGATCTCGTCTGGTGTGGCGGAGATCGGGACTCCCAGGACCAGGTAGTGGTTGGGGAAGTCGTCGGGGGGCGCACTGCCGCTGGCTGCACCGCCGCTGGTGTCGATGCCGTGTTCCTTGGCGAGGGACTGGATTTGCTGGCGCACGGCGCTTTCCTTCAAGCCGAGCTTCTTGCCCTGAGCGAGGATGGCGGCTTCGCCGGCTGGGGTGAGCGAGCCGCTGGCCAGCGTGCCCCGGATGAAGAGAGACAGGACCTCGAGACCGCGGGTCTGCTCGTGGTCGGCGAGATAGTCGATATACTGCTGGCGCGCGTCCATCAGCGATCCGCGCAGCAGGCGGATGTTCTTGATCACCCAGATCGCTTCGCCACGGTACTTGGGATTGGCTTGTTGGCCCTGGGCCCAGGCGCGGCGGCTCTTGATCGCTTGTTCGGCTTCGCCCGCAGGAGCCTGTGGGTCGAACGACAGGTAGTCGAACAACGAGGTCTTTCCCACTGTCGTGAGGAAGCGGGTGATTTCTTCGAAGTCGCGCTCGTTCATGTCCGCCAGCGGCGTCGCCTGGTTCACGTTGGCCAAGGCGTTTGTACCGCCCGAGCAGGGGGGCGGTCAAACTTGTAAAGACCGTCCTGTGCGAGCGTGACCTTAACTGACTTGGGCCCGGTTCACGTTCTCGAAAGCGCGGGACAGATCGTCCTGTCCGAGGCCGCCGCGGAGGCTGATCTCGGCGCTACGCGTGGCCTGTGTCTCGACATCGACGACGTCGACTTCCAGGATCTGATTGACGCCGTATCGATAGCTGACCTCGATGACCGTGCCCCGAGGCCGGGGTGGCAGCTTGTCGAGGATCACCTCGCCGATGACCTTGACTTCGGCGCGTGAGCCGCCTTCACCCTCGGTTACTTCGACGCGCACGGCGGTCATATTGTCGTAGGCATAGGCGAAGCGACCGTGTTTCTCGCAGGGAAGCGGGGTCGCCGATGGGATGATCGGCACCACGCGTTCGCGGAGCTGCTTGTCCAGGACGACGATACCCAGCGTGTGGCTGGTGATATCCGTGACCTTTACGTTCGGGATTCCGACGGTGGTGCGGCCGATTTCGTTGGTGAACGGGTTGGAGGCTGACCGCCCATGCCTGGAGCGTTCCGGAGCGGGTTCCAGCGTGGGCGTCAGGTCGTGTTCGAGGTGGCTGGGTTCGGTTGGCGCGGGTACCGGCAGGGGTGCCGGTAGGGGTGCCGGTAGGGGTGCCGGCAGGGGTGCCGGTCGGGGTGCCGGCGCGTCCTGGCTTGGAGAGGCTGCGCGCCTGCGCCCGACCGCGCGATGGGCCAGCGCTTGCCGATGGGCGAGCAGCGCCGGGTGCGAGGGGCGGTGTCGCAGCACGCCTGCCAGGGCAGCGCCCAGCGCCACGCACTCGTCGGGGTTGACGCCCAGGGCCGCTTCCTGACCCGACATTGTACGCAGCCGCTGACTGATCATCGGCATGCGTGTCGAGCCCCCCACCAGCAGGACCTCGTCCAGATCCCCCCACCCGACGCCGGAACGCTTGAGCACCAGATCGCAGGTCTCCGCACACTGCTCGACCAGGTCTGCCGTCATCGCCTCGAACTCTTCCCGCATGACGCTGACCACCATGCGGTTCCCCTTGTAGGTGACGGGGATCACGGCCCGCTCGCGGCTCGACAGGGAGATCTTGGCGTGCAGACAGCGTTCGTAGAGTTCCTGGTAGCGGTGTGGGTCATCGCGCGGATCAGAGCCGAACTTGCTGACGAATTCCTCGGAGACGTGGTTCACCAGCCGGTCGTCCCAGTCCTTTCCCCCCAGCTCGGCGTTGCCATCGCTGGCTACGGTGCGAAACGACACGCCCGTGATCTCCATCAGCGTCACGTCAAAGGTGCCTCCGCCCAGGTCGAAGACCATCAGGCGGCGGTCCTGGCCCAGCCGCTCGATGCCGTAGGCGATCGCGGCCGTGGTCGGCTCGTTGATGATGGACAGCACATTGAGGCCAGCGAGCTTCCCGGCTTCGGCGGTGGCACCGCGCTGGGCGCTGTTGAAGTAGGCGGGCACCGTGACCACCGCGTCGCAGACGGCTTTTCCGAGCGCTTCTTCAGCGTCTTCCTTCATCTTTCGCAAGATGATGGCCGAGAGTTCTTGGGGGGTGTAGGTCCTGCCGAAGAACTCCAAGGAGAAGTCGGGTTCGCCCATGGTGCGCTTGATGAAGCGCACGACATTGGTCGGATCGACGACCACCATCTTGACCGCTTCTTCGCCGACAACACAAGCGTCGCGATGGTAGAAGTGAATCACCGAGGGCGTGGTCGGGTGACCGTCGGCGTTGGGGACGATCACCGGCTTGCCGAAGCGATCGACAATTGCCATGGCCGAGAAGGTCGTGCCAAGGTCGATGCCCATGACCAGATCGCTGTTCATGGGCGGTCCGTCTTCACTTGCCACCCGACGTCTCCGAGCCAGTAGCGCGACCAGGCTCGAAGCGATTGATCACGACTTCTTCGGGTCGCAGGATCCGCTCGCCCCGGGTGAAGCCCCGCTTCAGGACCTGGCGCACGACATAGTCCTTGAGCTTGTCGTTGGCGTAGACGACCTTGATGGCCTTTTGGGTCTCGCGATCGAACTTGTCCTTGCTCTCCATGGGCAGGACGTCTCGGCGGTAGAGCAGCTCGAGGAACTCGTCGATCAGGTACTGAAAGCTGTCCGCGATCACCTCGGCGCTCATCTCTTGCTTTACCAGGCTTTGCTGGAACCAGTTGAGGCTGTCGTAGAACAACAGCAGGTCGAGCAAGAGCGGCTTCTCCATCTGGTAGATGAAGTCGTCCTTGTACTGCCGAAGCTCTTCGTAGAGGGCATCAAAGGCACGCTGCTGGACATCGTCGCGCTTGGCCTGCTGGTCGACGAAGTCGCGCAGGCTGTCGACTTCGTCGCTCTGGACGTCGATCGAGTAGTCCTGCTCAGGTGTCTGGTTGTCTGCCACGGGCTGACTCCTAGCTTGGGTCGCTCAGCTCGGTCGCGAGGTTGATGAAGGTGCCTTCCAATTCCACGCTCTGGTTGCAGTGGTGGTAGTCGGAAGGGCGCGAGCACAAGCCCATCAGGAATTCCTGATGGACCTGTCTGCCCACGCCGATGGCGACGATGCGGCCCCCGGTGCGGCGGATGCGCTGGCTCTCTGCCATGGTCGCGGCCGGATCGTCAGGGTGCCCGTCCGCCAGGATGACCACGACGCGCTGGGCCCCCGAGTTGCTCTTGAGAGCCTTGCGGGCCTGTTGCAGCCCCAGCGCCATGGGCGTGGACCCGATGGGGCTCAGGCCACTGAGCGCGGCGTGCAGCGCGTCTCGATCCTGGGTTGGCGCGGCACGAAGCCCGCCAGGGAAGGCGATGACGGCGATGTGTCGGGAACGGTCCAGGGTGCGGTCGACGAAGGCCAGGGCGGCCGCGCGGGCGTCCCGGATATTGCTGCCGTACATCGATCCCGAGCAGTCCATCACCAGCGCGATGTGCATGGGCACACGATTGCTGGCCAGGTCTTCCAGGGTCACGCCGCCCTGCGCCAGACGGTGGGCCAGCGTCTGGCCGGTGTTGAGGTCCATTGCTTCGACTTCGACGATGCCGTTTGCGTTGTAGCGGTAGGTCACAGCGAGCTGTGTAGCGCCAGCGGGCCGGGGCGGGATCCCGTAGAACTCGAAATGCCCGAGCACATTGCAATTCAGCGGGTCGGGGTTTTCGCCTTGGACCAGCCACAGGTCCATCGTGGACTGACCGTCGTGGGTCGTGACGTAGTTGTCGCGCGTGTGTTCGCATGGAATGCGGCTGTTGCGCCGGATGATCGGGCTGTTGTGCATCTTGTTGTCGCGGTACACGACCATGCCCAGGCTGTGGCTGGTGACGTCGTGGGTGCGGATGTCGATCGGTGGTCGGTCGCCAGTGAGTCGTGCGCTCTCCAGGGCCGCGGTGAGCGCCGCACCCAGCGCCACGCACTCGTCGGGGTTGATGTCAGTGGCGGGCTCGCGCTGAAACAGGCGCCGGATCAGCTCGCGCACCATGGGCATGCGGGTTGATCCACCGGCCAACAAGACCGTGTCGATGTCCTGGGGGCGAACCTTGGCGTCGTCCATGACATCCAGGGTCAAGGCTTCGCAGCGGCCGAGCAAGCCGATCGACAGATCCTCGAAGATCTCACGGGTGATGGACTGCCGCAGGATCTGGCCCTGGAAGTCATAAAAAATGTTGACCTTTGGGCGACGCGAGAGGCTGAGCTTGGCGCTTACACACTTCTGGCGCAGGTCGTGGTAGGCGACCAGGTCGTCGAGGGGGTCGACGCCGTGTTTCAGACTGAACTCGTGCGCGACGTAGCGCATCAGCGCGTCATCCCAGTCCTTTCCGCCGAGCTGATGGTCGCCGGTGCTGGCCAGCACGTTGATGTCGTTGCCGCGAATGTCGACGATGGTCACATCAAAGGTGCCACCGCCAAGGTCGAAGACCAGGCACTTCATGTCCTGGCCCTGGTGGGCCAGTCCGTAGGCGAAGGCGGCCGCGGTGGGTTCGTTGACCAGCTTGAGGACCTGGAGACCGGCCAGCTCGCCGGCCCGGATCGTGGCGCGGCGCTGCCGGTCGCCGAAGTAGGCTGGAACCGTCACGACCGCCTGTTCGATGCTGTGCCCCATGCGGTGTTCGGCGTCGTGCTTGAGTCGGGCCAGGATGAAGCTGGACAGCTTTTCGGGGCTGTACTGTTCGCCGCGGTACTCAAAGCTGAAGTCGTCGGGGCCCATGTGGCGCTTGATGAACTCAACCACCTGGTTTGGAAACGCGATCGCGGCCTGCTTGGCGTAGTTTCCGACGATGATGTCGTCGCCGTCAAAGAGCAGGACGGATGGGGTGATCCGGTCCCCCTCGGCGTTGGCGAGGATCTCCGGTACACCGTGCTTGTTGACGTGGGCGATGGCCGAGTAGGTCGTGCCCAGGTCGATGCCGACAGCTCGGATACTCATCGTGCTCCTTACGGTGCGGCACGGGTGAAGTGGGGTCCCGCGATCAGGTCCGCGACCGGAGAGTGAGTCCGGGTGCGCGGATGCCCGGCACGGTAGCATCCCAGTGCGCGCCAGACTAACCGAGTGTCTGCTCACTGGAGCCGAGATGACCGATCACGACGCGGGGGTCAAGGGCCGGATCGTGCTGGCCAGCAGCAGTCAGTGGCGTCGGCAGCTACTCCTCGACGCGGGTCTGCCCTGTGTCGTGGTGGCACCAGACGTGGACGAGGATGCCATCAAGGGACGGAGCCCCGTCGACACGGCGGTGCGCAGGGCTCGGGCCAAGGCGCGTCAGGTGGCCTGTCGACATCCCCAAGCGCTGGTGCTGGGAGCGGATCAGGTGCTGTGGTGGGCGGATCATGGCGTCGATGGGGGCGCGGTGGCGGAGACGATCGGCAAGCCCCGGGACCCGGCAGACTGGCTGCGTCGCCTGCGCCAGCTCCGCACCGGCCGGCACGAACTGACGACCGCCGTGTCCCTGGTGGCACCCCCTCAATTGGGCGGGTCAGACGACTTCACGGTCACGACCGGCGTGACGCTGCGGTCGGACCTGAGCCAGGCCGAGCTGCTGGCCTATGTGGACTTTGGAGAAGGGGCCGGCTGCGCTGGCGGCTACATGGTCGAGCGTCGGGGGGCGTGGCTGGTCGATCGCATCGACGGCGACTGGTACAATGTGGTCGGGCTGCCGGTCTTGCACGTCGTGGCTCGGCTGCGGGCTCGGGGTTGGCGCCTGGGGGCGGACGGCCGCGCTCGGCCACCGGCCTGACACCTCTTCCCCGCCGGGCTGTCGGCGGGATAGCTGCCGCATGACCGGAGCCGGCTGCGTTGACCACCAACCTCCAAGCCACCACCCTCCAAGACCTGGCCGAGCTGCTCGCCGACATTCAGGCCAGCGCGGACTGGGACGCGCTGCGCGGCGCGGCCGTGCTGCCGATCGAGAAGGTCGAGATGGTTCAGCGCAGCTCGCGGCCTGCGCAAGTCCAAGTCCAAGCTCCCGCGGCGCCAGCCCCTCGCCCCAAGACCGCGAAACCGCCCTCACCAGAACCGAAGCAGCCTGCGCAACCGCTGGTCCTCGGGGGGCGCTGGGCCTCGCTTGCCCAGGACGGCGGCCTCAGCGGATTGGCACTCCAGCAGGCCCTCAAGGACGCGGTGCGGCGGCCGTCTGGGGACCAGCGCCTGGTCGGGGTGCGCGATGCCCTCGGCGACTGTCAGCGCTGCACGCTCTGCCACGACCGCTCCCAGATCGTCTTCGGCACAGGCGATCCCGACGCCCGCCTGGTGGTCTTGGGCGAGGCCCCGGGGGCCGAAGAAGACAGGCGAGGGGAACCCTTTGTCGGACCGGCGGGGGCGATGCTCGATGCCATGCTGAGTCGTGTCCTCGGCCTGTCACGTGAAAATGTCTACATCCTGAACATGGTGAAGTGTCGGCCGCCCAGGAACCGCAACCCAGACGACCTGGAATTGCAGGCCTGCGCGCCTTTCTTGCGGGCCCAGTTGGCCTCGATACGTCCGAACCTGGTGCTCTTGCTGGGTAGTGTCGCGTCGCGCGCGCTGCTCAAGCAGGGGATCACGCGTGCCCGTGGTCAGTGGACTCATCTGGGCTGGCCGGGCGGCAGGGCCAGGATGATGGCGACCTTCCACCCGGCCTACCTGCTGCGCAAGCCCGCCGACAAGCGGCTGAGTTTCGCCGACCTGAAGCAGCTCCGTCAGGCGCTCGATGCGCTGCCGCTGGATGGGCTGCCGCCGGATGGGCTGCCGCCGGATGGGCTGCCGCCGTCGATCGGGTAGCGGTGTGCCTGCTTCCTTCAGCCCTTCAGCTTGATGCCGCCCATCAGGTCGGCCAGCGTGCCGAGGCTTCCGCCCTGGCTTCGATGGGCGGGCCCTGAAGTCGCGGTGCTGACCTTGCCCGACCAATCCTCTGATGCCTGGCGCACACCCAGCTCGATGCGCTCACGCTCGCGGTCGACCGACAGCACGCGGACGGGCACCTGCTGGCCGACGCTCAGCACGTCTGAAGGACTCTCGATGCGGTGATCGGCCAGGGTCGAGATGTGGGCCAGGCCCTGGAGCCCTGGGAGGATCTGGATGAAGGCCCCGAAGTCCGTCAGGCGCATCACCGTGCCCGGGTAGACCTGACCAACCAGGATATCGGTGCCGACCCGAGTCCAGGGGTCCAGCGCCTGATCCTTCATTGACAGCGACACCCGCCCGGCCTGGATATCGACCTGGACGACACGGACGGTGACCCGAGTGCCTCGCGGCGGAGCGACCTGGTGTTCGTCCCAGCCCAGCTCGGTCTTGTGGACCAGGCCGGTGATGCCGCCGACGTCCACGAAGACGCCGTAGGGTTTCTCGCCGGTGACGACGCCCTTGAGCTGGTCGCCGGGCTGCAGGGTGGTCCAGAGCTTGGCCGCCTGCTGTTCGGCGAGCTGGTCCGCGATCACCCGGTGGCTCACGACCAGATCACGCCCCTTCAGCTCGAGTACGCGGAAAGACAAGGTCCGACCGATGTAGCTGTCGAGATCCAGGTCGGGGATTCGGTCGATATGAGAGATGGGGCAGAAGGCGCGCAGGGCACCCATGGCGACGACGTAGCCACCCGCGTTGCGAGACTCGACCCGACCATCGACCGGGATCTCGGCCTGCATGGCGGTCTCCAGGGCTTCGAGTCCGGCGGCCGCCGAGAGATGGAGGGTCAGGCGAACACCCTGTCCGCCCGCGGAGAGGACCCAGGCGGTGAGCGCGCCGCCCACTGTGAGCGGCTGATCATTGTCAAGCTCGGCGTGGGGCAGCCAGGCTTCGCTCTTGCCGCCGATGTCGACGAAGATCGTGTCCTTGGTGATCCTGACGACGGTGCCAGTGACTTCGTCGCCGACCTCGAGATCGACCGGGCTCCCCTGGGCCAGTAGCGCCGCGAAGGCGTCCTGGTCGAAGCCGTCCAGCTCGGCGAGCAGCGCGTCCCCGTCCAGGCTGGGGCGGACCGCTTCGGCCATGCTTGAAGCTGCCGCTTGTGCTTCCTGCGCTTCCCGTGCTTCCCGTGCTTCTCGCGCTTCCTGCGCGGCTTGCTTGGCCGAGGCGATCTCCTTGGCCTGATCTGCTGCGAGTTGGGTCCCTGCCGCTTCGATGGGGGCACCATCACCTGTCTTGTCGACCTCGGCGGAGCGGCGGATGGTCGTGCGTCGTGTGGTCGGCGCGTCGTCCTGCTTGGGGAACTGGGCCATGGCTCGTCCATTGAGGAGAGGAGTGAGGTGGTGAGGAGTGAGGTGGTGGTGGGGAGAACGACGCGGCTTCTAGCCCGGCTCAGCTCAGGGCGCTTGCATCCTGCGTTGCCGCGACGAGTCGCACCGGCTACCGCGCGGCCCCATGTGCCAGCCCTCGCCCCATCCCACGCGCCATCCCACGCCAGAGCCCGCTGAGAATGCCGTGAGCCGGCTGCTGGCTGATCTTCACTACGACCTGCCGGATCAGCAGATCGCGCGCCATCCGCCCAAGCAACGCGATGGCGGGCGCTTGATGGTGGTCGGCGATGGCGGGCTGGTGGACGGGACAGTTCGCGATCTTCCCAGTCGATTGGAGCCGGGAGATCTGCTGGTCGTCAATGACACCCGGGTGGTGCCAGCGCGGCTGTTTCTGTCCCGAAGCTCAGGAGGCCGGGTCGAGGCTTTGGTCCTGCCTGGGTCGGGTTCGGGCTCCGAGCGCCTTGCCATGCTGCGACCCGGGCGGCGCCTTTCTGTGGGCGAGGTCCTGCAAGTCGAGGGGGGTGTCGGGGAGCTGCGCCTGAGCGAGTGCCTGGCGGATGGCACGTGGCGCGTGTCCATCCAGCCCGATCCCGCGTACGTGATGGCCCTGGCCGGTCATGTGCCCCTGCCTCCCTACCTGCGGCGCCCCGATGAGCCCGCGGATCGTGACCGCTACCAGACGGTCTACGCCGGCCCACCCGGTGCGGTGGCGGCGCCGACCGCCGGGCTTCACCTGTCGCGGCGGCTGTTGGCTGCCCTGGCAGAGCGCGGGGTAGGGCTGGCCAAGGTGACCCTCCATGTCGGGCCGGGCACCTTTCGGCCTCTGCGGGCCCAGGACCTGTCGAGTGGTCAGCTTCACGCCGAGGCCTGGTGGGTGTCCGAGCAGACGGCCCAGGCTGTCGTGCAGACCCGTTCAGCCGGCGGCCGGATCGTCGCAGTTGGAACGACGGCGACGCGGGTGCTGGAGAGCGCGGCTCTTCCGGGCGGTGTCATCGCCGCGGGGCAGGGCATGACTCGGCTCTTCCTGCGACCGGGAAGCCGCTTCCTGGTCGTTGATCGCCTGCTCACCAACTTCCACCTGCCGGGTAGTTCGCTGCTTGCGCTGGTCCAGGCATTCGGCGGAGTGGCCCGGCTTCAGGCGGCCTATCGCCACGCGGTCGACGCTGGCTATCGCTTCTACTCCTACGGAGACGCCATGTTCTTGGACCTTGCCCCTCCGGGTCGACGAGGTCCGCGGTGACCAGTCCGCTCAGCTTTACGCTGCATGCCACCGCTGGTGCTGCCCGGGCCGGCGTCTTGAAGACTCCCCACGGTGACGTACACACGCCAGCCTTCATGCCGGTTGGAACCTGCGGCACCGTGAAGGGCATGACGCCGGTCGACCTGGCCGCGATGGACACCGAGATGGTGCTGGCGAACGCCTACCACCTGTGGGTTCGGCCGGGACACCAGACCGTGCAGCGTCTCGGGGGCCTCCACCAATTCATGGGGTGGAGCGGCCCGATCTTGACCGATTCCGGTGGCTTTCAGGTGTTCAGCCTGCGCGAGATGAACAAGGTCACCGAGCAGGGCGTGCGCTTCCGGGCGCCCCTGGATGGCCAGTACCGCACACTGAGCCCCGAGCTGTGCGTGGAGATCCAGGAGGCCCTTGGCGTCGACCTGGCCATGGCCCTCGACGAGTGCATCGAGTGGCCCGCCGATCGGGACCGGGTCGCCCGGAGCACGGAGCGCACGACCCGCTGGCTGAGACGCTGCCTGGTTCATCGCCGACACCCCGAGGCCACCGCGCTGCTGGGCATCGTCCAGGGGGGCTTCGAAGAGGACCTGCGCGTCGCCCATGCCCAACAACTCGTCGACATGGATCTAGACGGCTACGCCATCGGCGGACTGTCGGTGGGTGAGCCAAAGGAGCAGCTCCTCTCGATGGTCGCCTTCACCGCTCCCTTGCTTCCGGTCGACAAGCTTCGCTACCTGATGGGGGTCGGCTACCCCCTTGACATCGTTGAGGCGGTGATGAGGGGTGTGGACCTGCTCGACTGCGTCCTGCCGACCCGCAGCGGCCGCTTCGGTCAGGTGTTCACCAGTAAAGGGCGGCTGAATATCAAGCACGCCCGCTTTCGCGAAGACCCGCGCCCGATGGACGACGCATGCACGTGTTATGCGTGCCGCTCTTTCTCCCGTGCCTACCTTCGCCACCTCTTCCTCTCCCACGAGATCCTCGCCCCCCGCCTCCTCACCCTGCACAACCTGACCTTCTACCAGCAGTTGATGTTGCGCCTGCGCGCGGCGATCACCGACGACCCCGGCGCGGTCACGGCCGTCCGTGACGATGCTAAGGGCTGGATGGAAGCGCTACAGGATTGAGGCCGCCCCAGTGGCGGAAATGAGCGACTGGGCCGTCCAAAGACGGAGCCTCGATGCTGCCTGCACCCACCACATTGTCTGATCAGTCTTCTTCCCAGGGCACGGTCCTGGTCACCCATGACGCGCCCGCCAGCGCCGCTGCTGGTAGTCCAGGCGGCGCCCTGCTGACGCAGCTCCCGCTGCTCGTCGCGATCGTCGCCATCTTCTACTTCCTGGTGATCCGTCCGCAGAATCAAGAGCGGAAGACCCACCAGAAGCTGGTCGAGAGCCTCAAGAAAGATGACGATATCATCACGCAGAGCGGCATCTTCGGTCGTGTGGTCCGAGTAGGGGGTGCGCGGGTCGAGCTGGAGATCGCGCCCAAGGTTCGGATCTGGGTCGAGGCAAGCTCGGTCAAGGTCCGCCAGACTGATGACGCCGCTGGTACAGACGACGCTTCGGATGACTCCAAGAAGGGGAACTAGCCCATGTCTGGTACCTGGTGGACCCGCTTCATCGCCATCTTGATTACGGTCGGATGGGGCATGTGGATGCTGATCCCGACCTTTACGGGCGACTCGGCCGAGACCCGTCGGCAACATGTCGCCGACCAGGCTGCGGGCATTGTCGACGACACGGCCGTCGACGCGGATCTGCCGTGGTTCGATTCCCTGCTGCCCACTCGGCGGATCAGCCTGGGCATCGACCTGCAAGGCGGCATCGACATGACGCTCCAGGTCGAAGTGGACGAGGCCGTCATCTCGTCCGTCCAGCGGGACATCGTCCCCGTCAAGGACACGGCCGAGCGTGACGGCCTCAAGCTGGCCGAGGTCCGGCGAGCCCAGGGCGAGGCCACGCTGCTCATCCTTGGCGAAGATGGCGTGGGGCTGAACGACATCCGGGTCTTCATGGACCAGCGCTTTCCTGGCTACGAGTACATCAACAGCCGAGACCTGCCGTCCGTGGCCGGTCCCGTCGAGAGCTTCCACGCCTTCAGCATCACCGAGAAACAGCACGACTACCTGGCAGATCAGGCGGTCCAGCAGGCGCTGGAGACGCTGCGCAACCGAATCGATGAGACCGGCGTAAAGGAACCATCCATCGTGCTGAAGGGTGGCCACCGCATCAATGTTCAGCTCCCGGGCATCGACGACATCCAGCAGGCGGTCAGGGCTATCGGTACCACCGCGATGCTCGAATTCATGATGGTCGATGAAGAAGTCATGAAGAACTTCTCGTCGGTGGAGAAAGCGCTTCTGGTCGCCGAGAAGCAGCCCGCTGATGTCTACGGTGATGATGACGCCCTGTCCGACTGGATGGTGCGCAACGGTCACATCCCGCCCGACGACCGCCTGATGTGGGAATACGCCAAGGGCAAAGACGGGCAAGATGCTCGCACGAACCCGTACGTGGTCAAGCAGGAGGTCATCCTCACCGGCGACGACATCAACGACGCTCGAGTGGGTTTGAACCAATACAACGAGCCCTATGTCAGCCTGGAGTTCAAGCCCCGCGGGGCGAACATCTTTGCCGAGGTGACGGGCGAAAACGTGGGTCGCCGCTTCGCCATCGTGCTGGACAAGAAGATCCGCAGCGCTCCGTATATTCGCGAGAAGATCGGGGGCGGTCGGGCCAGCATCGAGATGGGCGTCACCGACTACCAGATGGCCATGGAGGACGCCAAGGTCCTCAGCCTGGTGCTGCGGACCGGAGCCTTGCCGGCACCGGTCACCATCGGCGACATCCGTCAGGTCGGCGCCAGCCTTGGCGAGGACGCCATCGCAGCCGGAGAAGAAGCGACCGTGGTCGGCTTCGGTCTGGTCCTGGTCTTCATGCTGGTCTACTACCGTCGCCTGGGCGTGGTGTCGGTGATCGCGTTGCTGTGCAATATCGGCCTGGTCCTGGCGTTATTGGCGGCTGTGGGTGCCACCCTGACCTTGCCGGGGATCGCGGGGATCGCCCTGACCATCGGCATGGCCGTGGACTGCAACATCATCATCTACGAGCGCATCCGGGAAGAACGGCGGCTTGGCAAGAATGACCGCTCGGCGGCGGACAGCGGCTTCAGCAAGGGGGTCTGGGCGGTCATCGACGCCAACGTGACGACCTTCATCGCGGGAGTTGTGCTGTACACCTACGGCACAGGCCCCATCAAGGGCTTCGCCGTGACGCTGATGATCGGCATCATCACGACGCTCTTCACGGGCATCTTCGTTTCGCGCACGCTGACGGACTTCCTCACGCGGAAGGCCACCTCGCGGCTGTCTTTCTGACCTGGTGGTTCCGACATGCATTTGATCTCTCCAGACATCAACATCGACTTCGTCGGCAAGCGCAAGATCGCGTCGATTGTGTCGGGGCTGTTGGTCGTGGCATCCCTGCTGCTCTTCTTCGTCCATGGGCCGACCTGGGGCATTGACTTCACCGGCGGCACCGAGGTCCGCCTCAAGTTCGCGGACAGCACGGAGATCGGCGATCTGCGTGGCGCGCTGGGTGCGCTCAACCTTGGTGCGGACGCGGTCCAGCAGTACGGCGAGCAGTCCGACAACGAATTCGTGGTGCGGATCCAGGACGCGACCTTCGGGACCAACGACCTGCAGGACTCGGTCACCGCGGCGCTGAGCTCGGCTTTCGGCACGGATTGGATCGCGGAGAGCACCTTTGATGCCCAGGTCGGTGCGCGCATGACCGTGCGCTACAACGGCGACTCGGTGCCGATCTCCAAGGTCGAGCACGCCTTGGCGGGCATCGACGGCGCCCGGGTGCGGGACGCGAGCGATGACAACACCATCTATGTGGAGCTGCCCGGGCTGTCTTCCAAGATCGAGCAGGCCATCTCGGCCGAACTAAAGGGACGGGAATTCGAGATCCGCAACGTCGACAGCGTCGGACCCAAGGTCGGTGACGAGCTCCGGCTACAAGGCTTCATCTCGATCCTGGCGACCATGGCGCTGATCCTGGTCTACGTGGGCTTCCGCTTTGAGCTGGCTTTCGCGCCCGGCGCCGTGATCGCCCTGTTTCACGATGTCTCGCTCACCGTCGGGATGTTCGTCCTGCTCGACATCCTGGGCTGGACCCACGAATTCAACCTGCCGATGATCGGCGCCTTGTTGACCATCATCGGCTACTCGCTCAACGACACGATCGTCATCTATGACCGAATTCGCGAGAACAAGAAGCGCTATCGGCGACGCGACACCGCAAACCTGATCAACGCGTCGATCAACGAGACCATGTCGAGAACGCTGGCGACATCGATCACGACAGCCTTGGCCATGCTGGCCTTCCTGGTCCTGGGTGGACCGGTGATCGAGACCTTTGCGCTGGCCATCCTCTTCGGCGTCGTGTTCGGTACCTACTCAACGATCTTCATCGCCAGCCCGATCATCCTGCTGATGGAAGACCTCAAGCCTGCCATCGACCGGTTCTTTGTGCCCTCGGCCAACCACCGCACCGCCCACGCTGGGGCAGGTGGCGCGCCGGTGTCTGGTCGCGGTCGAGGTGGTGGGGCTCAGCAGCGTGTCGGGGCGGACCCGGCCAGCGATCGGGCGCTCACCCAATCTGAGCAGCGGAGAAGAGAACGTGATGCCCGGCGACGTGGCGAGAAGACCGACGACGAGTAGGGACCGGGCGCAGTGTCGACGGGGCCTTGGCTTGACCTACAGCTTGACCCACGGCCATCGGTATCCTAAGTGGGTCCAGATCCATGGAAGGCGATCTCGCACCCATGGTTTTCATCTTCGACTGGCGGTAGGAAGATCATGACGAAATCTGAGCTGATCGACGCTCTTGCCGAGCGCAGGGACTTCTCGCGTCGTACGTCCGAGCACATCGTCAACGTGGTCTTCGGCGCCATGAAGCGGTCGCTGATGGAGCGCGGACGGATCGAGGTTCGGGGATTCGGCAGCTTCAAGGTGCGGCAGTACAAGGGCTACGTGGGCCGCAATCCCAAGACGGGCCAGGAGATCTCCGTCGCTCCAAAGGTCCTGCCGGTCTTCAAGGTCAGCAAGAACCTGCGCGCCCAGCTCAACGATGATCTCTCATAAAAGCGTTGGCGGGCGGCAAGTCTCAACGCTCTCCCCTCACTCGAGGTCGACGATGCGCAGCCTGAAGTACTTCTCTGGAACGATGGCTCTCGTGGCCGGCGCCATGCTGGTGATCGGCACCTTGGCAAGTACGCCCGCCTACGCTGCAAAGTCCACCAAGGTCTACGTCAACGGGACCGATGCCACGGGCATGAAGGACTTTGAGTTCACGGCGGTCGATGTGCGTATCGATTCCAACGGCGATGTCTGGATCGACGCACCGCGCTACCGCATTGAAGTGACCAGGCCGGCGACCAGCGAACCGGCAACTTCGGCGCCCCAGACGGCGGCGCCGGTCGCCGTCGCGTCGGGTCAGCACTGGCTGGTGACCCAGGACCAGGGCTCGGTCGGCCAGGTGGTCGACGTGCTGATCAACGGCACCTCGGTTCGTGAGATTCGCAGCGGTCAGGCCCAGCTCATCCTGGACATCGGCCCCTTTCTGATGCCTGGAAGCAACGTCGTGACCTTCCGACCTGTGTTTAGCGACATTCCCGCCCAGGGTGCCCTGACGATCCACCTGGGCGAGGGCAGCAACGACGACGGCACGCTGAAGATGCAGAACCCGCAGATCTCCTATGCTCGGAATGGGGGCGAGCCGACTGGCGAAAAGGCGGTGGAATACGTGGTGAAGTAGTCGCGCCTGCTTCCTCTCCGCATCAACTCCGCCATCCTCATCCCCTCTTCCCCGATCCCCTGATGCCTCCTGTCGCTTCGCTTGAGGATCCCGCCAACGCGGACCGCAGAACCTTTGTACTCGACACCAATGTCCTTCTCTATGACCCAGGCGCCATCAACGTCTTCAAGGACAATGACCTGGTCATCCCGATCACGGTGATCGAGGAGATCGATCGCTTCAAGAAGGACCTCAACGACACCGGTCGCAACGCGCGCCAGATCTCTCGCCTGCTCGACAAGCTGCGCCGTGAGGGCAGCCTCAGCCAGGGCGTGCTCCTCCCAGGCGGGGGATTGCTGCGAGTGAACATGGCGCCAGCGGACATGACGCTCCCGCCCGGCTTCGGCGAACGCAGCAATGACAACCTGATCCTGCTGACCTGCCTCGCTTTGGCACAGGACAAGTCGCACGGCGCCGTCATCTTGGTGACGCGCGACACCAATATGCGGCTAAAGGCCGATGCCCTCTCCTTGCTGGCCGAAGACTACGAACACGCGCACATCTCCTTTGACGAGAGCTACTCGGGCGCTGTCGAGTGGGAAGTACCCGAGTCCGTCGTCGATCGTGCCTACCGTGACGGTGCGGTCGAGTTGGACGATGAGCGCCTCAACATGGCGCTGCCCCATCAATTCGTCTCGTTGCGTGCCGCGGGACAGCCTCGCAAGACCGCGCTGACCCGCTGGATCCAGTCCGAGGGCAGGCTGCGCATGGTGGGGCGCCACAAGGACGGTGTGTGGGGGATCTTCGCCCGCAACAAGGAACAGCTCTTCGCCCTCGAGCTGCTGTTGGACGACGACATCAAGCTGGTGACCCTCGATGGCATCGCGGGCACCGGCAAGACGCTGCTGGCGCTGGCCTGCGGGCTCCGCAAGGTCGCCGATGATCAGACCTTCCGTCGGCTGGTCGTCAGCCGGCCCATCTTCCCGCTGGGACGGGACATCGGCTTCTTGCCTGGTGATATCGGTGAGAAGCTCAATCCGTGGATGAAGCCGATCTTCGACAATCTGGACCTCTTGATGGGTGGGCAGCGGGACGAAGCCGAGCAGCGTCGGCGCAACGGCGGTCAGCCCAGCTACCAGACCTTGATCGATCAGCGCATGCTCGAGGTCGAGCCCCTGACCTACATCCGAGGGCGGTCCCTCCCCGCCCAGTATCTCCTGGTGGACGAAGCCCAGAACTTGACCCCGCACGAAGTCAAGACGGTGATCACGCGCGCGGGCGAAGGCACCAAGATCGTGCTGACAGGCGACCCGTACCAGATCGACAACCCCTACGTCGACGCCACCAGCAACGGCCTCACCTACGTGATCGAGCGCTTCAAGGCCGAGTCCATCGCCGGGCACATCACCCTGCGCAAGGGCGAACGCTCCGAGCTGGCCGAGCTGGCGGCCGGGCTGTTGTGATCGCCGGCTGCTTGACGCTGAGGACGCCCCATGGCCGTACGTGATCAACTCGAGGGACGAAATGTCGTGATCGAAGCGCTGCGGCGTCAGCGTCGACCTGTGACCAGGATCTGGCTGGATGAGCGTGCGCGACCGGGCGCCAAGGTGGATGAGCTGTTGGCGCTGGCCGATGCCCAGGGGGTGCCGGTCCAGCGCGTCGCGCGGCAGACCCTGGATCGTCGCAGCGCGACCGGTGCGCACAATGGCGTGATCGCCGAAGCCGAGCCCCTGCCGGAATTCACGGTGGTGTCCTTGTTGGGGGACCTGGCCTGGCGCAAGCAAGACCCCTTCCTGGTCCTGGTCGACGAGGTCCAGTACGAACACAACCTGGGCGCCATCCTGCGCAGCGCCCTGGGGTCTGGTGTCAACGGTGTGATCGTTCCGACTCGGCGCGGCAAGGGCCTCAGCCCGGTCGTCGCGCGGGTGGCCATGGGCGGCGCCGAAGAGGTCCCCGTGGTCCGCGAGGGGCTGTCCAGCGCGCTGGCGACCATCCGTCGGGCGGGGGTGCGCGTGGTCGGGTGCGATATGAAGGGCCGCCCCATGTGGAAGGTCGCGCTCACCGGGCCGATCGCGCTGGTCTTGGGTGGCGAGGACAAGGGGCTGTCGCCGACCCTGCGCAAGCGGTGCGATGAGATCGCGGCCGTGCCACTGGCTGGACAGCTCGACTCCCTCAACGTCAGCGTGAGCGCCGCCCTGATGATGTTCGAGAAGGTTCGGCAAGAGCGGTCTGGCACCACGGGCTGATGGCGCGGCCTGACGCAGCGGTCTGATGGGGCGGGCGGGCTGCGACTTGCTGGACCTGCCGCGAAGACGGCTCCTCTGACCCGTCCTGGGGTTAGTCCCCCGGCTGGGCCCGGTTCGAACCTCGGGTCGCTCTCTGCCAGGCCCGCGCCTGCCCCTCCCTCGTCGCCGTTGCCCGGAGCCTGCCGGTGGACATTCTCGCCGCCGTCGCCATGGTCGCCATGCTTGTGTTCATTCACGAGTTCGGTCACTTCATCGTCGCGAAGGCCTGTGGCGTCCACGTGCCCGTGTTCTCGCTGGGTTTCGGCCGGCGGCTGGTAGGTTTCAAGCTGGGCGGAACGGATTACCGGCTTTCAATGCTGCCGTTTGGTGGCTACGTGAAGATGGCCGGGGCGAATTTCGGCACGATGGACGACGACGACGACGACGATGACGCCCCCGACGACCCGTCCAAGGGCTTCGCCAAGCGTCCAGTCTGGCAGCGCTGGTTGGTGGTCGCGGCGGGCCCGACCTTCAACCTGCTGCTGCCGGTGGTGATCTTCACGACCCTGCTGATGGCTGGTGAACCGCAACCCGCCGCGGTCGTCGGAGGTGTGGAGCCAGACTCACCAGCAGACACCGCCGGCGTGTTGCCGGGGGACTCCATCGCCGCCGTCGACGGCGTGGAGACGGATACCTGGGGCGAAGTGATCGATCTGATCGGTGCGGATCCCTCGGCTCCGCACAAGCTCCATGTGCTGCGGGGGGCCGCTTCGCTGGATCTCTCCCTGACGATACCTGAGGGTGGCAGCATCGGGGTCAGCCAAAGCCGTCCCGGCCCCACAGTGGGGGTGGACGACCCGCGCTCTCCGGCCGGAAAGGCTGGTCTCGTCACTGGAGACACCCTTACCGAGATCGATGGCACCGCCGTGGCGGACTGGGTGGCGGTGCAGCAGATGCTGGCCCAGGCTGGGACCCGGGTCTCGGTCCGCTACCAGCACGACGGAGACTCACACCAGGCAGAGATGGTGGCGGACCCCTCCTGGTCCCTGGTGGGAGCGCCCACAGGCGGTGCGGACGAAGCCTGGGGCTTGTTGCCAGCGACCCTCTTCGTGGGCAGCGTTGGGGAAACGGTAAACAAGGATCCCGACGGCCTGTTCTCGCGATTCAAGCCGGCACCCCCTCCTCCAGAGACCCCGGCGCGGCTGGCCGGCGTGCAGGCTGGCGACCGCTTCTTTCGCATTGACGGGCTGGAAGTAAGCCACTGGGGGGACGTGTTGAGCGCCGTCGCTCAGACCATGGTGGGCGACGGCGAAGACGCAACCGCGCGAACCGTGGACATCAGCCTGGTTCGTGCTGGCCAGGTCATCAACCTGAGCTTGACCCCCGAAGTCATGCGCGACACCGACAGCATGGGTCGTTTCTACTATCGACCGATCCTGGGCGTGACGCGCCTGGGGACCTTTGTGGATGGGCCGACGACGCGGGTCTACTACAGCTTCTTCCCTGCGCTCAGCAGGGCGACCGGCGAGACCACCCGCCTGGCGGGATTCATCGTCGAACAGCTTGGCAAGCTCGTCACCGGCGAAGCTGCGGTCCAGAAAAGCCTGGGTGGGCCGGTGGAGATCGTTCGCCAGGCCAGCTACGCCGCGGCGGCCGGCGTGTTCGCCTATGCGCGCCTGGCAGGGATGCTGTCGATCTCCCTGGGCATCGTGAACCTGCTGCCCGTCCCTGTGCTCGATGGTGGTCAGCTCCTGTTCTTCACGGTCGAAGCCGTCCGTGGCCGCGAGCTCAGCCCTCGCTTGCGTGAGCGGGCCCAACAGGTGGGGGTGCTCTTCCTGGTGCTGTTGATGTTGTCCGTGCTGGTCTTCGACATCACCCGGCTCTTCGACGGAGGCGGTGGGTGAGCGCGCACGCGCGGGACCGCTTGCACCAGGGCCAAGCCAAGGCGAAGCTGACCGCTGGTGGCGCGGTGTTGGGTATCGACACGGCGGCTCCCGTCGTGGGGGCCGCGCTGTGGCTGCCGGATGGGACCGCTGCCACCTGGCAGCAGCGGGTCGTGCGAGGGGCCGATGCGGTGCTGTTGCCAGCGGTCGCCGCCATGCTCGAGTCGCTGACTGTCCCACTGGTGCGGGTCGCTGTGGTGGTTGGACCCGGCGCCTTCACCGGCCTTCGGGTCGGCGTGGCGACGGCGCTGGGGCTGGCAGTGTCCCGAGATCTGCCGGTGGTGCCGGTAGGAGCCCTGGCGGCCCGTGCGGCGCTGGTGGACGGACCGCGCGTGCTGGCGCTGCTCGATGCGCGCAAGGGTCGGGTCTACGCTGGCTTGTTCTCGGTGCAGGACGGCTGGCCCCGTGCCCTGGGCCCACAGCTCGACGCACCGCTGTGCGATGTCCTGCCAGAGCAACCCTTCGTGGCGGTGGGCGAGGGCGCGGCCGCCTTCTCCCAGGTGATCAAGCAGGCCGGCGGAGAGATTGTGGAGCAGCCCCAGCGATCAGCCGCCCTGGCCGTCGCCCGGTGCGGCGTTCGCCTGCCCGCGCTGGACCCAGCCGAGCTCGCGTTGCGATACCTGCGGTCCGCTGACGCTGTTCCGCCCCGAGACCTGGGTCAACGAGTGGGCTGGCCCAGGTCGGGCTGACCGGTCTTATGACCGGGGCCGCTCCGGCACTCTCTCACTACGAGGACACCATGACCGACGCCGCTTCTCCAGCCAGCTCCAACTCGGGCTCTCAGGCTGACTCGCCGGCGGGTCTCACGCTTGCACTCATCGGCGCCACCGGAGCGGTGGGGTCCGACTTGCTGGCGACCCTCCATCGCTCGGCCCTGCCGATTCGCGAGCTGCGCCTGTTGGCGGGGGCTGGCAGTGCGGGCAAGACCGTCGACGTAGAGGGGCAGCCACAGCGTGTGCATGCGCTAGTGGGAGACCCTCGCGAATCGCCCTTGCTGGAGGGGGTCGATCTCGTCTTCCTCGCCGTACCGCCAGAGCCGGCTCGTGGTCTGGGCATGGCGCTCGCAGAGAGCGGCGTGATGGTCATTGACATCGGCGGGGCGCTGGCGGA
>JAADHA010000364.1 GCA_013152105.1 Oligoflexia bacterium
GATGGATGTCCTTGGCCGCATGGCTGCCTTGGTCACCGGCCCCCGTGCCGCCCGAGTGCAGGTCGAGCGTGGTCGGACCTTGGAAGAGCGGATGAGCGACACCGACGGTGCGCGCGCCGCCTATGAAGCCGCCCTCGAAGCCGCACCCGAGCACACGCCAGCCTTTTTGGCCGTGGAGCGCACCGCCCGCGCCGCGGGAGACTTTGCTCGCCTGGCCGCGCTCTACGCCGCCGAGGCCGAACGTACCGACGGCGCGAACGCCGAGTACTGGCGTGCTCGCAGCATGCGAATGGCACGCCTGGCGACAGCCGGAGAACCCGACAAGATCGCCGCACGCTTCCAGGACTTGATGGCTGCTGGCGGGACAATCACGCCCGAACTGCGTCGTGAACACCAGGTCTTCCTTAGCAGCACCGAGTGCTGGTCGGATCTCGCGGCCGCCCTCCAAGAAGAAGCCGACGCCAGCGAAGGCATGCAGCGCGCCTGGGTCCTGTTCCGCCTCGGACGCACACAGGAACAACATCTCAACCAGCCAGACGCCGCCGTGGCCAGCTATCGCGCCGCCGCAGAAGCCGACCCCTCGGCCGGGCCAGCGGTCGAAGCCGCCGCCCATCTATTGGCCGCCGCTGGCCGGCATCGCGAGCTGGTGGAGCTGCTCCAGGACACCTTGACCCGTCTCGACGACCCCAACCTGGTCGTCACCACCCTCTACCGAATCGGCGAACTGTGCGAGGGCCCTCTGGATGACCAGGACGGCGCCCGGACCGCCTTCGAACGTATTCTGGACACAGCACCCGGATACCTCCCGGCGCTCGAGGGGCTCGAACGCGTCTACACGCGCCTGAAAGCCTGGGACACCTTGGCCGCCGTGTATGAGCAGCGCGCGATCCTGGCCGAAGAACCCCAAGCGATCGCCCTGCAGCTCCACCGGGCGGGGTCGGTCTGCGAGTTCCGACTCTCGGACGGCGACCGGGCGCAAGATTTCTACAGCCGCGCGCTGGAGAATGTGCCGGACTTCCCACCCAGCCTGGACGCCACCGTGCGGATCATGGAGGGCGCTGGGGACTGGGTCGGACTGGGAAGGGTCCTGCGTGCCGCGTCCGAAGCCACCAAGGACAGCAACGAGATCGTCAGCTTGACCTACCGCGCGGCCCGGATCCTGGCGGATCGGGTGGGCGATGATGCCCAAGCGATGGCCCTGTTGCGCCGCTGCCTGCAGTTGTCTCCAGGATTCCTGCCAGCGATCCAGCTTCTGCGAGACCTGGCGACCCAGGGCGAGTCGTGGCAGGACGTCTACGATCTGCACCGGCTCGAGGCCGACGCCGCTGAAGACCTGGACCGTCGCCACTGGCGTATGCTGGTGGCAGCCGAAGCGGCAGACCGCACTGCGGATGTCGACGCCGCGGCGGTGGTGACCGAGATCCTCGAAGAGGACGCCGGGAATATCGGGGCCTTGCGACTACTGGAAGAACACGCGCTTGCCTCTGGGGACGCCCACGATCTACTCGCGGTGTACCAGCGCATGGCTTTTGGGGCCGAGGACGATGAGACCCGCACCCGCCTCGCGGTACGCATTGCGGAATTGGCAGCCGACGTCGGGGACGCGGTGACCGCCATGAACGCGGTCTCTGAAGTGATCGCCGCGGAAGGAAGCGACCGTCCCCTGGGCGCACTGGCCCGGCTCGCTGAACGTGCCAACTACTGGGAAGAAGCACAGCGAGCGCTCATTGCGCAAGGAGAAGGCCCGGCACAGGCCGAGCTGGCCCGCATTCAAGAAGCCTGGATCGAGGACGCCACCGCGGCTGGCCGGACCTGGGCGACGCTGTTGGAGCGAAACCCGGCCGACGTCGAAGCCGCCGCTGGTCTGGAGCGCGCGCTGGCCCGCGCGGGCTCACGCGACGGTCTCGCCCATGCCCACGGCGTTCTGGCCGACCACCTGCCAGATCCGGCGGTAGCAGCGGTACACGCGCTGTTGGCCGGCCACCTCTATGAAGCAGACGATGACATCGACAGCGCCATCATCTACTACGACAAGGCCTTCACCGCGCGCCCCGTGCCCGGAAAGGCATTCGACGCCCTGCGCCGGGTCTTGGGCCAACGGCGCGACGCGGATGGCCTGGTCGAGCTGTTTGGACGGCTGACAACACCGGCGCCCCTCGATCTCGCGCTTGCGCTGGAAGAAGCTGGGGCTCCTGCCCAGGCGGCGGCACGCTATCGGGGGCTGCTCGCGGACGAAGACCTCTCTGATGCTCGACGCCTGGTCTTGTTGGTGAGACTGGAGCAGGATCTGGTCGAACTGGAAGAGTGGAAGGGACTCTTCGAGACGCTCGGAGTTCGCCTGGCGCTGACCCTGGACGACGACGAGCGCGCAGCCATGGAGTCGCAACGGCGCTGGATCCTCGCCGAGCATCTGGCCGAGACGGATGAAGCCTGGGACTTCTACCGCCAGCTCCACGAAGACGACCCCCAGGATGTCGATGTCCTCGAGGCTTTGGCGCGTATCGCCGGCGCTCGCGGAGAGACCGGCTTGGCGATTCAGTACCTCGAGGGCCTCGCCCAGTCGACCACCGACCCGTCTACCGCCGCGCGCTATCAGCGCAGGATCGCCGAAGCACACCTGGTGGGGAACGCACCTGACCTGGCTCGCGAAGCACTGATGCGAGCGCTCGACTACGAGCCGGGCGACCTGGAGTCCCTGCATCTGCTCAAGGACCTGGCCACACAGGCCGAGGACTGGCCCGCCGTGGTTGGGGCGCTGGCCCGCGAGTCGACGATCCTGCAGGGCGACGCCCAGATCGCTTGCTACCGCGAGATCGCCGCGACCTGGCAAGACCTGATCGGCAACGCCGATGTGGCCGCCGATGCCTGGCGCAAGGTCCTCGAGGTGGCACCAGACGACCCCGAAGCCCTGCGCCGGCTGGTCGACCTGTCGCGCACCGCACAGAGCTGGACCCAACTCGTCGAGTACGGCAGCGCGCTGGTCCACAACTTGGACGGTGCGGATCGCGCGGCCATGCTCACCGAACTGGGACGGACCCAGCTCGAGAAGCTCCACAACGAAGAAGAGGCCGTGCGCCTGCTCGATGCCGCCTCGCGAAACCTGGATGGAAACCTGGAGGCAGCCCAGATCCTCGAGCGCATCCACGCATCGCGGGGCCAGTGGGATCGCGTGGCCGAGGCGGTGGCCCGTCAAGCGACCGCATCCCCCCAGGAAGAACGCGTGCCCCTCTTGACGCGGGCAGCGGAGATCCTGTCGGACACGCTGCACGATCGGCCAGGTGCCGCCGATGTCTACGCCAGCATCTTGGAGATCGACCCGACAAACATCGAGGCCTTGCGCTTCCGCGGCGACTACCTGTTCATCGAGGGCCAACTCGCGGACGCGGTCGTCGCCTACCAGGCGCTGGATGGCTGGGAAAAGGACCTGGATCTGGACGACTTTGACGACCAGATGGAGGCCGCCCTCTACCAGTTCCGTTTCGGCGAAGCGCTGCGCAGGCTGGGACGCAAGGATGAAGCCCTCGACCACTACCAAGCTGCGCTGGCCTTCAACACGGCGCACATGCCGTCTCTTGAGGCCGTGGGACCGATCCTCATCGAGAGAGAGGACTGGGATGCAGCCGGTGGTGTCTATCGGAAACTTCTGCAGCTCATCGGGGGCCAGGGTGATTCTGAACGCTTGTGCCGCACCTACACCAACCTGGGCACCATCGAGCGCCACCAGGGCAAGCTGGACAAGGCCAAGAAACGCTTCACCAAGGCCTTGGACATCAAGGCCAATGACATCAAGGCCCTCCAGGGCATGGCCGCCGTGTTGTTCGCCCGTAAAGACTGGAACAACCTGCTCAACGTCTACAACAACATCATCTACCACGCACAAGAGCCCACCGATGTCATCGACGCCTATGTGACCAAGGGCTTCGTCTTGGATGCCAAGATGAACCTGCCGGACAAGGCGGCTCAACACTACGAGAAGAGCCTGGCCTTCAACCCGGCCCAGCCCGCCAGCCTGCTGCGCCTGTCCGAGCTTGCGCTGCGCCGGCAGGACTGGCCCGAAGCTGGAAGCCTGGCGGATCGCGGCCTGGCGCTGGACCAGTTGCCCAGCGGACTGGAAGCGGGACTGCTGCTGGCAAAGGCCGTGGCCCACACCGCGTGTGGCGACAACGCGGCGGGAAAGGCCGCCTGTCAGGGTGCTATCGAGGTGGACATCACCCTTCCCGATGAGCTGGGCGAAGACCCCTCGATCGTCAAGATGGCCGACGTGCTCAAGGCTCGGCTCCAGGCGACTCCCTGATCTTGGCGCTGCGCTTGGTGATCTCGGCGCTGCGCCTGGTTCGCTTTGCACCAGACCGCAGCGCCTTGACCGGGTAGGAGGCGGGCGATGCCACCCGCTCGCCAAGCCCCCGAAGTCCATACTGTGATCGACCAGCGCTATCTCGACCACGCCTATCTCGACCACAATGCCTCGGCGCCGATGTCTCCAGACGTCGTGGCCGCGGTGCAGCACGCGATGCTGGACCTGCCGGGCAACCCGCACAGCACCCACTCC
>JAADHA010000372.1 GCA_013152105.1 Oligoflexia bacterium
ATCTCGCCACGCTGTCCGGCGCCTCGGGTCTGGCCGCGGCAGCGCAGGGCTGCTTTCGGGCCTTCTGCGCCGCGATAGAGGGTGTAAGCCACTTTCTGCTGCTAGTGGAGCGGGCCCGCCGCAACGAGCCGGTGAGCATGCTCGAGCTGGAGACCCAGGCCGAGGTCGACAAGTACCTGGCGGCGTCCCTGCACCAACCCCGCCGAGACCAGGAGTGGCGGTCGCGTTTGTTCGAGGACACGGCGCTGGCGCCTGGGCTTTCGCCTCACGAATGTCACCGCTACGCCGAGGCGGCACGCCTGGCCGCTGCCTGGTGCGCACACCTGGGCCGACTGCCCCATGTGCAGGCCGTGCTGGACCTGCAGCGAGTTTTCTGGCGCCAGGCGGGCAGCCAGCGCATGGCCAGGATGCGCCGCCTCGCCGCCTGAGAGACCGGGCCGAACTTGACGCCCTGGGTGCATCGCCTTAGCTCCGCAACTTGTCGCTCTCCCAGTGGAGGTTCTGTGGCTCGCATTACCGTCGAAGACTGCCTCGAGGTCATCCCCAACCGTTTCTCGTTGGTGCTCGTCGCCGCGGAACGTACCAAGCAGCTCATCCAGGGCGATGAAGAGCTGATCTCAGACGCGCGCGACAACAAAGAAGTGGTCACCGCCCTTCGCGAGATCGCCGCGGGCCGTGTGACGGCGGATATGTCCAACTTCGACGAAAACGAGCACCTGCGTAGCTTTGCCGGTCCGACCAGTCATGCCGACCTGCCGCCGGCCGCTGATGACGATCTTCCGCCGGCCGCTGACGACGACCTGCCTCCCGAAGCCTGATCTGCAATTCGTCGAATAGATCCCGGAGAAATGATGGACAAGCCCGAGCCTGTCTTCGACACTCGCACCGTTCGGCGACACATCACCAGCGGCCTGCTGACCGAAGCCGACTACCAGGCCTACCTCGACGGTCTGGAAGACTGCGCGGACAAAGCAGAGACCGTAACGACGCGCTTCGTCCACACGGCCAACACGGACGATGACAAGGCCTGAGACCGGCCCCAGGAGTCGTCGGGAGACCCAAATGTCGCGTGTCGTCCGAGCTCCGACGGGTACAAAGCGCAGTTGCAAGGGATGGGTCCAAGAAGCCGCGCTGCGCATGCTGATGAACAACCTCGATCCCGATGTGGCCGAGGATCCGGACCACCTGGTGGTCTACGGTGGCACGGGTCGAGCCGCTCGGAGCTGGCAGGCTTTCGATGACATCGTCGCGGCGCTACGGCGCCTCGAGAATGATGAGACCTTGCTCATCCAGTCAGGCAAGCCGGTCGGGATCGTGCGCACCCACACCGACGCGCCCCGCGTGCTCATCGCCAACAGCAACCTGGTCGGCAGGTGGGCGACCTGGGAACACTTCAACGAGCTGGAGCGCAAGGGCTTGATGATGTACGGCCAGATGACGGCCGGATCATGGATCTACATCGGCACCCAGGGGATCCTCCAGGGCACCTACGAGACCTTCGCCGAAGCGGCGCGGCAGCACTTCGGCAGCGACCTGACGGGCCGACTGGTGGTCAGCGCGGGCCTGGGTGGAATGGGCGGTGCCCAGCCCTTGGCCGCCACCATGAACGGCGGCACCTTTCTGGGCTTCGACGTAGACGCCGACCGCGTACGTCGCCGGCTGGATGGGGAGTACCTCGACGAGATCGCTCCCGATATCGACAGCGGCATCGACCTGGCGCTGCGCTACAAGGCTCAGGGCGTGGCGCGCTCGGTGGGGGTCGTGGCCAACGCGGCGGACGGCCTGGAGCGCCTGGTGGCCCGCGGCATCGCGCCCGACCTGCTCACCGACCAGACCAGCGCTCACGACCCGCTCAATGGCTATGTCCCTCGGGGCTTCTCGCTCTCGGATGCCCTCGCCTTGCGCGCCGCCGACCCGACGGCCTACCAGCAGGCATCCCTCGCCACCATGGCCGACCACGTCCGCGCCATGCTGACCTTGCGGCGGGCGGGCGCACACACCTTCGACTACGGCAACAACCTGCGGGCAGGGGCCAGGGACGGCGGCTGTGAAGACGCCTTCGACTTTCCCGGCTTCGTCCCGGCCTACATTCGGCCCCTCTTCTGCGAGGGCAAGGGTCCCTTCCGGTGGGTCGCCCTGTCGGGTGATCCCCAGGACATCTTCACGACGGACCGCGTGATCCGGGACCTGTTTCCCCAAGACAAAGCTCTGGCCCGCTGGCTGCTGCTGGCTGCTGAGCGGGTCCGTTTCCAGGGCGGATCTGCCGGCTGGGCTACGGCGAACGGGCACGCGCCGGCCTGGCCTTCAACGAGCTGGTCCGCACGGGCAAGGTCAAGGCCCCCATCGTCATCGGCCGAGACCACCTGGACTGCGGCAGCGTCGCCAGCCCGAATCGCGAGACCGAGGGCATGAAGGACGGCAGCGACGCGGTGGCCGACTGGCCCATCCTCAACGCGCTGGTCAACGCGGTGAACGGCGCGAGCTGGGTCAGCTACCACCATGGCGGTGGGGTCGGCATTGGCTACAGCCTGCATGCCGGACAGGTCACCGTGGCCGACGGTACCGACGACGCCGCACGACGGCTCGAGCGCGTGCTCACCGGTGACCCGGCCACGGGCATCTTCCGCCACGCGGACGCCGGCTATCAGCGTGCCATCGACATCGCCAAGGAACGCGGCGTCCGCATTCCTGGCATCACCGAGTAAGCCTGCCGCTTAGCGGTCCTCGATGATCTCGATGACGTAGCGCATCTTCTTCTTGCCACCGATGGCGTGGAGCAACGTGCGCAGGGCGTCGGCGTGGGCGCCTTTCTTGCCGATCACCTTGCCGATGTCTTCGCGAGCGACGTGGAGCTCGATGACGCATGAGCGGATGCCCTGAAGTTGGTTGACCACAACAGCATCGGGTTGGTCCACCAGGGCCTTGATGATCTCTTCGATCAAGTCGCGCACTTCCATGGTCCCGCTCCTGTTCCGCTTGGCTCCTCTTCTCAGATGCCCGCCGTGCGGCGGGGGTGCAGAGAGGAGGGGTCGGTACAACACTGCATAAGGATTGTGTGCGCCACAGCGCTCAACGTCAACTCCGCGCCGAATGCTGAAAGGGGCCGCGCCGTCACAGGGGCGACTCTCAACACGGAGGACGAAATGAGCGCGAGTCTCTCGCTGGTGGCCCCGCAGGCCCCCGCCCAGTGGACCGAGGACGACATCAAGGCGCTCCACCGTGAGCAGCCTCAAGCGGCGATGGAGATGGTGGTCCGCAAGTTCCGTGGTCGGCTCTTCTACCATGCATCCTGCATCACCAAGGACAGCCAGGAGGCCTACGATGTGGTGCAAGAGGTCTTCATCCGGGCCATGCGCGAGCGCCGCTTCTACGACGCGGAGTTCCGGCAAAAGGCGTGGCTCTACCGCGTCACCAGCAACCTCTGCTTCAATCTGGTGCGCAACCGGAAGCGTCGCGGGGCGATCCTGGAGACTGTGCCCCGCAAAGAACGCGACGAAGGGGACCAACTCGACCGGGTCTTTCGGGGCGAGCAGCGGGAAGAGATCCTCGCGGCGATCGATCAGATGACCGACGCCCACAAGGAGATCCTGTTGCTGCGGTACTACGACGATCTGAGCTACGCCGAGATCGCCGCGGTGCTGGATGTGAAGCTGGGCACGGTCATGTCGCGCTTGTCGCGGGCGCGGCGGCGTCTGGTGGACGTGCTGGAGCCGATTCGGGCGGACTGAAGCGGCCGCAAGGCCGCAAGGCCGCAAGGCCGCAAGGGTATCGGGAAGGGCTTGCCCTGTTGGGGGGTTTACTGAACCCTCTGCGAGGTTGTCGATGCAACTGGACTGCGATGAGGTCGAAAGCCGTATGGCTGCCTGGATCGATGCCGAGCTGTCGCCCGGTGAGGCCGAGCTGTTCGCGCAGCACCTGGAGCGCTGCCCCGACTGTGCGTTGATGACGCGTCGGATGGAAGCCCAGGTCTTTCCCCCAATCGCCGTCGTCGACACCGCCGTGCCTGGCTTCTGGGACGCCATGGATGAAGGCTTGGCGATGGCAGGTAGCAGTGCTCTCCGCGGTACTCTTCGCAGTGCTCAAGACTCACCGCAGCCGGGCGGTGTCGCGGCGACAGCGCCCGGTCTGCTGCGCCGGAATCTGCGTCTGCCTGGCGTTGCGGCCTTCCTCTACGCGGCCCTGTTGGTGCTGGCGGTGGGCCTCGCCGCGGTACAGAGCGTCCGCGCCGCCAACGCCGATGCGGCCCGCCTTGCCATGGAGCAGAGCCTGGAGCGACAGCAGCGCCTGTCAGCGACCGCCAGCTTGGATGTGTCCGTCGAGCCGGTCGGGCTTGTGGCGCAGGGGCCTTTCCGTGGCAGCCTGTAGGCGCCTCTGCTGGGTCTTGCTGCCGCTCGCTGTGGTGGTCGCTGTTCCGACAGCGGCAGCAGCCGAGGTCGACCTGGTCCACGCCGCGGCCACGGTAATTCAGGCCCGACTGCCGGATCAGGCCGATCCCTATGCGCTCGACCAGGCAGCGATTCGCGGCATGATGCGCTGGCTCGATCTACAGACCGGCGTGCCCGGCAACAACGACTTGTTGACCGAGGATCAGCTCCTCGCGCGCCGCGCCCGCCTCTCTGGCGAACGGGTCGGGCTTGGAATCGAGTTTGCGGTCGCACCGGGTCGGGGCCTGGTCATCAGCACCGTCTTCGAGGGCTCGCCTGCCGCGGCCGCGGGGGTGGCGTCGGGAGACCTGGTGGTGGCACTCAACGACCAGCCCCTGACCGGGCTCAGCGGCGCGGTGATCCAGAGCCTGGTCGACACGCTTGGCGCCCGCTCGGATGCGGCACCCATCGTTCTGGACCTGCGAGACGCCGCCGGAAAGCTCCATCGTCGCGCTCTGCAGCCGGCGGCATTCCTGGTGCCTGCGGCCAGGGTGACAAGCGATGACGATCACGTCCTGGTGCGGCTCGACGTGATCGGTCCGGGGGCCGTGGATGGCGTCAGTCAGGCGCTCCTGGGCACAGGGAAGCGGCCGGTTGTCATGGACCTTCGCGATGTCTCGGTGGGTACGGTCGCGGACCTGGCGGCTGTCGCGGGGCTCTTTGTCGAAGAAGGTCAGCCAGTGTTGCGAGCGGTCGATCCAGCCGGTCGCGTGGACACCAGCCAAGCGGTATCGGCGGGGTCCGCCGGGGCATACCATGGACCCTTGGTGGTGCTGGTGAATGGCGGAACCAGCGGGTTGGGCGAAGCTTTGGCCGCAGCCCTGCACGAACAGGCTGGCGCCCCATTGGTGGGCACTCCCACCGCGGGTGTGGCCAGTTTTCCCAGTTTTCATCCGATCGGGGATGGCTTGGTCTTGCAGCTTGGCGACACCGCCCTGCTGACTGGCGCTGGCGCGACCTGGTCCCGAAGCGGGCTCGCGGTTGACCTTGTAGTTCAGCCGGTCCAGATCCCCCTGCTTGGACCGGTCCGCGGCGGCCTCCCTGATATGCAGCTCGAGGCTGCGCTGCGTTACCTTGGCACCCCATGACGCTTGATCGCGCGACGGGGAGCCCGTCCTGGGACACCGCATTGACGCGCCTTTTCGAGTTCCGATAGGATGCGAGGCTCGCCAGTGGCGGCGAGGGAAACCAGGTGGTCATGAGCCGGCAGAGTGTCGCATCGGATCCGGTGGAGATCGTTCGGGATGCTCTTTCCCGAGGCGTAACTGGGTCCTTGCATGTGAACGGCCAACGCGGTGAGCGGGTCGTGTACGTCATGCAGGGCGAGATCCTGGCTGCACATGGCCCCGACGATGGCGCGCAGGTGATCCGGCGCCTGTTCAACAGCGGCTCGATCTCGGTTGGCCACTCCGAACAGCTCCTGGCCGCCTTGCAGGCTGGTGAGACGCTCGAGAGTCTGCTGATTGGCCAGGTGCCCGAAGACCTCTACCTGGAGCTTCTCGCCCAGCGCTTCCGCCAGAATCTCCTGGAGTTCGTGGGTTGTCCGGGCGAAATCCGCTTTATTCCGCTTGAAACTGTGTTTGTCGAGAACATCCAGACGGGGCATGACAGCTTTGCCCTGCTGGACGCCGTTCGGGGCGTGCGGGACCGGACCGCCCCATTACAAGCTCGGGCCGACAGCCTGGTCGCCCGTCCGGGCCCCGTCCAACCTGGGAAACTGACCCACGCTCGCCTGTTGGATCTGTGCGAACCCCAGGGTTTGGTGCAGACGCTGATCGACACGAGCCCGTTCGAAAGCGGCGCGACGCTCTCGGCCTTGTCCGAGATGGCCGACCAAGGCGTCGTGCAGCTCTTCGATGTCGATGGTGACGGGTCCGAGCCGGCCAATGTGGCGCCTCTCGGGGCTGCGCCGGCTGCCGATGCCCAGCCGCGGTGGGCATCCATGCCGGACGTCACGCTGCCGCCCGAGCGCGAACCCACGCAGGTGCCGCAACCGAGCCCCACCTGGGTGCCCGATGACGACGATGTCGCCTCGGATCCGTCCCTCAACCTGCCTGCCCTTGACGCCGAGGCCATCCAGCCGCTCGCGGACGTCGACGTCACAGAAGCACCCGGCGCTGATTTGGCGGCGGACGCGATCGAAGACGCGCCAACCGCTGAATTCCCTCGCGACCCGGACGAAGCCCCAGATCCGGACGAAGCCCCAGATCCGGATGGCGTCGATCCCGAAGACGCCGCGATCGATGATGATCCGCTGATCGCCCAGGCAATTCGGCGGGCTCAGCAGATCGAGCAACGCAGGGAAGCTGCCCGCGCCGAGCTGGAAAAGGAAGAAGGGGGCGTGGTG
>JAADHA010000468.1 GCA_013152105.1 Oligoflexia bacterium
ACCCGGCCACCGGCGCGGATGGGCTCGGCATGGAGCTGGAGGCCACCGGGGCACGCCATGTCCACCGAGTGGCCGGTGCGAACCGCCTTCTGGCTACAGTCCGTGCAGCAGGAGCCCTGGCAGAGCCACTGGCCCGAAGCGGCAGCATCGCCGTCATCGGCTGGGTCCTGCGGTGGCTGGGATGCGCCGTGTAGCAGGCGGCACCAGCCGGACCCGACGTGCTGCAAGGCGAGGCTGCCGTCGGATTCGTAGATCGCAGACGAGGTCTCCAACAGGTCACGATGCTCGCCGGACAGATCGTCCAGAGCCTGTAGTCCCATGGTGCGCAGGATCAGGCCGTTTTGGTAGCGTGAGCCGATGCGTTGGGACATGGAGTGGGGCAACCAACAGGAGGGATGGCAGTTCAGGCGTGCTGTTCGGCGTCGAGAGTGGCCCGAACATGAGCAGCCAGTTCGGACGGTGAGAAGGGCTTTCGCATCAGCGGGTAGGGCTGCTGGGGCAGCGCCTGTCGGAGCAGGTCGTGGTCCGCGAAGCCCGTCATCAGGATGACCTGAGCAGCGGGTCGGTGGTGTTTCAGGCGCCGAACCAGCTCCAGCCCGTTCATCAAGGGCATGATGATGTCGGTCAGGACCAGATCGATGGGGCCGGCATACCGTTCGGCATGGAGCAGGGCTTCGCCGGCGTTGGCGGCGGTGAGCACGGTGTAGCCCTGCCGAGACAGGGTCCGCCTGGCGATCTCGCGGATGCCGGGCTCGTCATCCACCACCAACAAGGTCTCGGTGCCGTCCAGGGTGGTTCGGTCCGCAACCGGGGCGTCAGCGTAGTCCTTCATGTCCGGGGTGGCCCAGGGGAGCAGGATCGTAAAACAAGTCCCGTGCCCCGGCTTGCTGTCGACGTGGATGCGACCCTTGGCCTGGTGGATCACGCCGTAGGCGGTGGCCAGGCCAAGTCCCGTGCCCCGGCCCTCGCCCTTGGTCGTAAAGAAAGGCTCGAAGATCCGCGACAGGGTGGCGCGATCCATGCCCTGCCCCGTGTCCATGACCTCGATGGCGACATGGTGACCGCCTGGCTGATCCGGGCCGCTTTCGACCACGCGGTCGAGGTCGACATCAAAGACCAGTCGGCCTCCGTCGGGCATGGCGTCCTTGGCGTTCACGGCCAAGTTGATCAGGACCTGCTCGAACTGCCCCGGATCGACAAACACCTTGGGAGGGGGTCCCTGGACCTGGGGCTGTGGCTGCCGAAGCTCGAGCTGGATGTTCGCACCCAGCATGCGTCGAAGCATTCTCTCCAGGTTGACCAGGGTCTCGATCGGGTCCACGCGCCGCGGCAGGACCACCTGGCGCCGACTGAAAGCCAGGAGCTGGCGAGTGATGCTGGCGGATCGTTTCGCCGCGGCCTGGATGGTCTCCACTTCTCGGCGCAGCGGGTCATCCGAGCTGAGCGCTTCGCTGAGGAACTCCGCGTAGCTGGAGATGATCATGAGCTGGTTGTTGAAGTCGTGCGCGACACCGCCAGCCAGGACACCCAGGGCTTCCATCTTCTGAGCCTCGACGAGCTGGGCTTGGAGCTGCGCCTGTTCTTCTTCCCGAAGGCGCAGCCTGGCTTCGTTCTCTTGGTGCGAGGCGACTTCGACCGCCAGCGACTGGTTGGACGCCTCGAGCACGGCAACCCTGGCTTGAAGCTGATCAACCAGCTTCTGCCCGTCGAGCGGTGCGTCGTGGGAGCAGGGATCGCTCTTGGGTCCGTGAGACTCTGTGACGACGACCATGGTCATGATCATGCTCCAGGGAACCGAAGATCGTTCGCGATCATCAAGTCCGCTGGCAATGTACCGACTGTAGAGCAGGCCGGGTGTCCTGAATTGTCGCGCCTTTGCGGTGCCGAGCGGGAATCATGCCCGCGCACCGCGTGCCGCTGTCCAGCCGCGGACTCGACCCTTGACTCGATTGGCGTGCGTCAGTAGACAGTCCGCATGCGCACCGACCATCGCCTGCTCACTCGCCTCTCTGCTCCGCAGGCAGGGCTGCTCGCCCTCCTCCCGCTGCTGGCTGGCGCCTGCACGGGTGGCAAGGCCGGCTCAGACTCCGCGGGTACAACCGGCGACACCCGGTCGGAAGGCGTGGACACCACCGTCTCGGTCTTCGCCCAGGAGTACGTCTACTATGGCGCCGAGAACCGCCGCAGCGTCGACGTCGAGGTCAGCTTCCCCGACGACAGCACGACCTACTCGGCGGTCGCTGGACACTTCCGTCTGAGCTGCCCCAACGACGCCTGCGACTGGTGGGACCGCTACGGCACCTTTGGCCTGGTCGTCGATCCGGGCACTGACACCGAGCAGTACATCGAGCTCGACCGCTTCATCACGGCCTACCAGGTGGGCTACGACTGGGATGCTGACCTGACCGCGGTGCGCCCCTTGCTGACCGGCACCGTGACGATGCGGGTCTTCATCGACACCTGGGTAGCGCAGGGCAGCAGCAACGGCGACGGCTGGCTGTTCGACGCGGACATCGACTTCGTCGGGGGACCACCCCCAAGCCCCGAACCCGTCGCGGTAGTGCCGGTTTGGGGGCACCTGTCCTGGTCGGCAGGGCTGGACGACAACCCGGTGCAAGACCAGGTCATTCCACAGACAGTGGACATTCCCGCCGACGCCACAAAGCTCACCTTTCGCAGCTTCATCACCGGTCATGGCTGGAACAACAGCCAGAACTGCGCAGAATTCTGCGCCAAGACCCATTTCTACACGATTGGACCGGCCGGTGGGGCCGGGACCGAGTTCAGCCGCGAGGTCTGGCGCGACGACTGTAGCGAGACCGTGACCGACGGCACCCAGCAGGGCACCTGGCAGTACGACCGGGCCGGCTGGTGCCCCGGCGCCCAGGTCTTCCCCTGGGACACCGACGTCAGCGACCAGCTCGCCGGCCAGCAAAGCGCCGACGTGTCCTACCGCTTGGAGGACTTCACCTGGGCAGGCGACGGGGACCAGCCCTACTACTACATGTCCGGCCTGCTCATCGCGGCGCGATAGACCACAGGATCCAGCCCCCGGGAGCCGTTCGTGGACACCCTGACCCTCCACCGCCCGGACGACTGGCACCTGCACCTGCGGGATGGCGCCATGCTGGCCGCGGTCTTGCCCGACTCGGCCGCCATCATGGGGCGCGCCGTCGTGATGCCCAACCTGGTGCCGCCGGTCGTGACCACCGCCCAGGCCGCTGCCTATCGCGAACGGATCCGGTCGCTCTTACCCCCCGACTCGCGCTTTGAACCCTTGATGACGGTCTACCTCACCGACCAGAGCGACCCCCAGGACATCGAGGCCGGCTACGTCGACGGCGTGTTGAGCGCGGTGAAGCTCTACCCGGCCGGGGCGACGACGAACTCGGATGCTGGCGTGACCACGTTGGGCCGGGTCGGCCGGGTCTTGGAGCGACTGGAGCGGCTGGGCATGCCCCTGCTCGTCCACGGCGAGGTGACCGACCCGGACATCGACATCTTTGACCGCGAGGCGGTCTTCCTCGACCGGGTGCTGGCCCCGCTACTGGCCCGACACCCCGCCCTGCGGGTCGTCGTCGAGCACGCCACCACGTCACAGGCCGTCGACTTCGTGCGGGCTCATCCCGGCCGCGTCGGCTGCACGGTGACCCCCCAGCACCTGCTCCTCAACCGCAACGACCTGCTGGTGGGTGGGATCAAGCCCCACCTCTACTGCCTGCCTGTCCTAAAAAGAGCCGCGCACCAACAGGCGCTCATCGCGGCAGTCACGTCGGGTGAACCTGGCTTCTTCCTGGGCACAGACAGCGCGCCTCACACCGTTCACCGCAAGGAAACCGCGGTCGGCTGCGCGGGCTGCTACTCCGCCCCGATCGCGCTGCAGCTCTACGCCCAGGTCTTCGACCAGGCCCATGCGCTCGATAAGCTCGACGCCTTCGCCAGCCTCAACGGGCCGGCCTTCTACGGTCTGCCCGCCAACCGCGACACGGTCACGCTGGAGCGCGCCTGGGTGGTGGTGCCCAACCGTCTCGAGATCACAGGCCCGGCCAGCGCCGTGCGACCGCTGATGGCCGGGCAGACGCTGGCCTGGCGCGTGCGATAGTGCACGTGCTCGGAAGTTCCTGACCACCGAATAGACCCTCGTGCGCGTGCACCGCGGGCGCCGATCGGGCCGCTCGACCGCTCAGCCGTCGCTCAGGTCCCCCGAATTCTGAAGGTGGGCCGGTCAGCCCTGCCCGATCCTGAACGATCCGGCCTCCGTTGCGGTCTTCGATGGCGTAAGTGCCTGTTCCCTGGTTCGGTGGTCCGCCGAATGGCTCAGAACATTCAGAAATGGCGACACCTGAGACGGCGGCCTTCAGGATCCCGGGGGGCTGACGGTGCTGCAAAGCCATCGCTCGGGCCGCCGGGCGCCGCAGGTCCGCGAACGACATCAAGTTGGTCGAGGACTTCCCCTGTGGTGGCGTACATCGAGCTTCATCACGTTGCACGCGGCCGACACGCCAATGGTGGCTGCCTTCCTGGTTGCTCGGACC
>JAADHA010000055.1:0-3626 GCA_013152105.1 Oligoflexia bacterium
TGACGCCATTCTGCGCGGGGAAGCCGCCGAAACGCTGTGGCTGCTGGAGCACCCCGCCGTGGTGACCACCGGTCGCCGAGCCGTACCCGACCTGGACCGAACCGCCCTCGCTGCGCGGGGGATACCAGTGGTGTCGACACGGCGCGGCGGGCTGGCCACCTGGCACGGCCCCGGGCAGCTTGTCGCCTACATCCTCTACGACGCAGGCCGCCGCGGCCTCGGTCCCAAGAACCTGGTCGCGATCTTGGAGAACACGGTGATCGCCTGGTTGGGCGAACGCGATGTCGACGCCGGCCGGCGACCGGGCCTGCCCGGCGTCTGGGTCGGGCACGACAAAATCTGCGCGGTGGGGCTACACTTTTCGCGCGGCGTCAGCATGCACGGCCTGGCCCTGAATCTGTGCCCCGACCTCTCGGCCTTCTCCCTCTTTTCCCCCTGCGGAATCAGCGACGGCGGCATCACCAGCTTGCAAGGACTTCGTGGCCGTGCTCCCTCGCCCAAAGAAGCCGCATTCAGCCTGGGACCGGCGCTGGTTGGGGCACTTTTTCGCGATGGAGTTGACGCGTCAGGACGGGGGCAATAAGCACCTGCGGCTTGTAGGCGTGTAGCTCAGTGGGAGAGCACCGTCCTGACAGTCGGCGGTTCAAGCCCGCCCACGCCTACCACTCTCCCCGCTCCTCGCAGCGCCCCACCCGGGGAACTGCGAGGATCACTCTTTCTATAGACCCGCGAATCCGCGGCCTCTTCTCATCCCCGAATCCCCACAACGCATGGAGAGCATTTGCGCCGTCCCCCCCGGAGAGGCCGCCGCTTGCAAGAGCCCGAGCAGACCGGACCCCGCGTCAACGACCGGATCCGTGCCCCGCGCGTGCTCGTGATCGACGAGACAGGCACCAAGCTTGGTGAGTTCATGACGGAAGACGCCATCGCGCTCGCGCACGAACGCGGCGTCGACCTGATCGAGGTCGCCCCCAACGGCCGCCCACCCGTTTGCCGAATCGGCGACTTCGGCCGCATCAAGTACGAAAAGCAAAAGAAGGATGCCGCGGCCCGAAAGCGCCAGACGGTCGTCTCCACCAAGGAAGTGAAGCTCAGACCCAAGACCGACGAACACGACTACCAGGTCAAGCTGCGCCACGCGCGGCGCTTCCTGGAAGCCGGAGACAAGGTCAAGGTCACGGTACGTTTTCGCGGTCGCGAGATGGCGCACCGCAACATCGGCGAACAGCGCTGTCGCGAACTCGCCGGGGACTGCGAAGATCTCGCGATCATCGAGACCCTTCCCAACATGGAAGGCCGCCAGATGTTCATGATCATCGCCCCCAAGAAGAAGTAGGCCCACCCCCTCGGGCCCATCCCCTCAGAGGACCCCATGCCCAAGCAGAAGACCCACACCGGCGCAAAGAAGCGCTTCCGCCTCACCGCCAAAGGTAAGGTCAAGTTCAAGCACGCAAAGATGCGGCACATCCAGGAACACATGTCCAAGGGCACCAAGGCCACCCTGCGCAAGGGCAGCATCATGAATGAGTCCGACGCACGCCACGTGCGCAGCCTGCTCGGCAAGGGCTGAACCACATCCACCCGTGGGTCTGTCTCATCGACAGCACCCGCTCACCCGACCCGCCGCTACCGCCGCCGCAAACTGTTGCGGCGCGCTGGGAACCGGCTGAGTAAGCAAGGAGGCGACCATGGCCCGCATCAAGCGCGCTCAAATCCGCAAGACCCGCACTCGCAAGCTGTTCAAGCGTGCCAAGGGTTTTCACCTCGCGCGTAGCAAGACGCGGCGCCAGACAATGGAGGCCGTGCTCCACGCAAAGGCCGACGCCTTCGAAGGCCGCAAGCAGCGCAAGCGGCAGTTCCGCGCCCTGTGGATCCAGCGGATCAGCGCCGCGCTCATGCAGCATCCGCTTTCCTACAGTCGCTTCATGCACGGCCTGAAGCTGGCGGGCATCGAACTGAACCGCAAGCAGCTCTCCGAGTTGGCCATCCACCAGCCCGAAGCCTTCGGCAGCCTGGTCGTACAGGCCGGGGCCGCCATTGACGGCAGCACCGCGGGTTGATGTCGATGCCTACGCTGCTGTTACTGGCCGCCTTCCTTGCATGTAGCAACAGCACCGAAGTCACCTACACCCAGTTCAACGGCACCGACGACACCGTCACCATCAAGGTCGGCGTCGCCGAGCTGCTGGATCCGGTCAGCGCCGACCTCACCAGCACCACTGGCGAAGTCATCGTCGGCCATTTCGATGTCGACCCCGGCGGCGGTCCCATCGGCACCGAGCACGCCATCGTCGTAGAAGTCTACGACGCCTACCAGCAGATCGTCGATCGCGTGTCGGTGCGCCTGGACTCGGGCGCCCGCGGCGAGGACGAATTCGAGCTCGAACAAGACAGCGCCGACGAAGGCGTCTGGAAGTTGAGCATCGTGTCTGCCGGCGACACCAACGAAGTTCGAGATGACACGCTCAATGTGCGATGCTGGGACCAGGACGGCGACACCGGTGCGCAGGTTGGAACCACCACCAACACCAGCACCAACACCAGCACCAGCACTGACACCGCCAGCGACACTGGCACGTGACCACGCTACCCGAGGACACCATGACCGGCGACACCCTGACCAAGGCTCGACTGGTAGAGGACATCCACGCCCAGGTTGGCATCACCAAGAAAGAAGCCAACGGCGTGGTCGATGACGTGTTCGACATCATGCGCGATGCGCTGCTGGCGGGCGACAAGCTCAAGATCTCGGGCTTCGGCAACTGGGTCGTGCGGGACAAGGCCGCGCGCAGGGGCCGCAATCCGCAGACCAACGAGGACATCATCATCGCGCGGCGTCGGGTGCTCACCTTCAAGCCATCCCAGGTACTGCGGGCGGCGCTGAACGAGGACCGGTAGACCGATGGCGCGACGGATCCCCAAGGACTCCATGACGCGAGTGCTGGCGGCTGCGGGCGAAACCGCTGACCAGACCATCGACCCCACCAACCCGGTCGACCCCACCGACCCGGTCAACTCGGCGGAAGTGGCTGATCCATCGCCCGACGAAGACGCTGTGCCGGACAAGCTCTACTTCCGCATCGGCGAGGTCGCGTCCCTGATGGGCGTAGACGCGCACGTGCTTCGCTACTGGGAGACCGAGTTCCGCATGAAGCCGCACCGGTCCAACTCGGGCCAGCGGCTCTACCGCAAGCAGGATCTGTCCCGCTTCTTTCGGATCAAGCGCCTGCTTCACGACCAGGGCTACACCATCGCTGGCGCCCGCAAGGTCCTGGCCTCCACCGGCGGAAAGTCGCCCGTTGTCGACCTGCCCAGGCTGCAGGAAGCGCTCGAACACGTCCAGCGCCTGCGCGACCGCATCTTGGAGCTGCGGGACGAGATGGACCCCAACGGCCAAGCCTGAGCCTCCGCTCAATGCGCCCTTGACGCCGCCCCGCCGACCTCATAAGCCCCGCGGGCCTGTCGGGGAGTAGCGCAGTCTGGTAGCGCATCAGACTGGGGGTCTGAGGGTCGCAGGTTCAAATCCTGTCTCCCCGACCAGAACGAAGAAGCCCCTGTCGCGCCAGCGGCGGGGGCTTCGCAGTGCCGGGAGGTAAGACCGGCCACCAGATCCAGCCTGGCGAACA
>JAADHA010000055.1:3668-8192 GCA_013152105.1 Oligoflexia bacterium
GAAAGAAGCTGTCTTCCCCCTGGGAGGGCGGGTTCGAATCCCATGGGCTCCCTCAGCGATTCAGCGATTCAGCGATTCAGCGATTCAGCGCCGTAGTGCCGCCTTGATGGTCGCCATGCCAAGGAACATCGGCGTGGGGTCGCCGCGAGGGGTAGCATTCCGTCCCCCCCGTGACGCCCTTGACGAAGCGCGAATCACGGGCCAATTTGAACCCGACCCGAGCTTCTTCCGAGGCGGGGCCGCTCGCCCACAGCCCTCGCCCTCGTCGGAAAGGAGCCTGCCCCGTGACTCGCCTGGTCCTGCTGCTCGCCGCGACGTGCGCCCTCACCGGGTGCCACCACCCGAAGACCGACACCGACGGCAACACCGAGACCGATGTCACGACGAACAGCGACACCGCCACCGTCATCGACACCAACACCGACACCGACACCGACACCAACACCGACACCGCGACCGACACCGGGACCGACACCGGGACCAACCTCCCCGGCGACGACCTCACGATCCACCTCCTCCCGGACGGAATGCCAAACCTGGTCCTCCCGTTCGATGTCACGCTCGATCCTGCGCGTCGGCACGGCTACGTCACCGCCAACAAGATGCCCACGGTCATCGAGTTCGACCTGGACAGCGGCCTCGCGACCCAGGGTTGGACGCTCGGATCGGACCTGCTCAACTTCGCGCACGTGGGCGTCGATGGGCTCGGCATCCTGTGGGTGACCGCCCCCGAGTACCCCCTCACCCGGATCGATCCGGATCCGAGCTCCGGGTCGCAAGAGGCCCTCGACATCGGCGTGTCGTTCTGCATCAACGCTCTCGGTCTCGACGCGGGCGGCGTACTCCTCGGCTGTCCGGTCGGCAGCGACACCAAGGTCCTCCGGCTCGGGCCCGACGGGGCCCAGGAACGCCAGGTGACGATCCCGGGCGTCGCGCTGTCAATAAGGTTCTTCGACGGAGGGGACACCCTCGCGATGCTCCAGGCGGGCGACCACTCCTCCCAGACCCTGCAGCTCATCGACCCGGTCACGCTCGAGATCCGAGACTCCTGCACCGCGCCCTTCGGCGCGACCTTCATGGCCCAGGCCCAGGATGGGACCCCCATCCTGAGCACCCTCGAGGCTGTCGCGGCCGTCGGCTGCGGCGCCGATGACAACCGCGTCCAGATCGGCATCGAGAACAAGCAGGCGTTCGCGATCGACGACCAGCTCATCGTGCTCGACCGGATCGGCACGTCCGAGGAAGCGGGGCCGAACTGGGGAGTGGCCCGGGTCTTCGACCAGACCCTCCAGGTCCAACGCACGTTCTCCACCGGGAAGAACACGGGCTACGGCGGCCTCGACACCACGACCGGGCGCCTGTGGATGAACTCAGAGGGAACGACCGAGGTCTGGGGCATGAACCCCGCGACCGGCACGGTGGACAAGAAGGCCAAGGTCGGCGTCTACCCAGAGATCTTGATCCGCGATCCCGGCTCGCGCGGCGTCGTCTACGTGACTGGGCGGCTCTCCGATTCGGTCCTGCGCCTCGACCTCGAGACGGGGGCCCGCACCGACACACCCCAGTTCATCGGCTGGCCGGTGGGCCCCGTGATCGCCGGCGGCGCACTGTGGGTGACCGATCAGCTCGACGACTCGCTGTGGAAGCTCGACCTGACCACGCTCGCCCCCGAGTCCCACTTCGCCCTCGGGGCCGAGGTGAATATGTCGCTCATCTTCAACAAGATGCTGTGGCATTCGCGGCGTGGAACGCTGTTCATCACTCAGTCCGCCGCCAACCTGCTGCTCGAGGTGGATCCTGCGTCCGGGACCGTCCTCCACAAATGGCCACTCTTCGGAGCGCTGAACACGAACACCACCATCATCGGCGCCCTCGAGGTGTTCGAGGTAGGAGATCGCGTGGTGACGTTCCGCTCGTCGGACGGGGCGATCACCGTGATCGATCCGGACAGCACCGGCGCCCAGCCCGGCTTCACGATGGACCAGGACGATCTCGACGGCCTCGACACCCAGCAACACGACGGCCTCGGCTGGCTCTCGAAGGACGGGGCCGTGCTGTACTTCGGCGGCGATGCCTACAATCCCGCGGTGCTGATCACCGACACCCGCGCGCACGGCCGGCTCCCGGACCAGGACCTGCCGCTGACCCGAGTCATCGGGCAGGCAGGCGGGAGATTCATCGGGTGGAGCGCGACCGGCAACACGGTCCCCGACAACTCGGTCGTGGTCATCGATGCCGCGGGGAACATCGAGCAGTCGAAGCCGCTCGAGCCCGTGCTGTACGGCGAACTATCCGCCACCTACGCCGACGACTTTGAAGGACGTATCATCTACCTGCGGCCCGACGTCGCCGAGGTGCGCTCCACCCCGTTCACCACCTTCTGAGGGCGGACGCAGTCCATGCAGCCACCGGCGACTCTGCGGAAAACGATGCCGGTGCGGCCATCGGCACGTCCCGCCGTGTGCACCGTGGTGAGGCTCAGCCCCTGTCCTTCTGGGCAGACGAAACCCACACCACACCACACCAGGCCGGGCTCGAACACCGGCGACTCGGTATCCTCGGCGTTTCTGTAGATGCCCAGATCAGGCTGTGGTATGCCCTCTCTCCTCTGCCCAGGTGTACCCATGCCCGACGACCTCCCATGACGCTGCAGGTGATCGGCTCAGGGCTCGGGCGTACCGGCACGCGCTCGATGAAGGACGCCCTCGAGGTGCTGGGCTTCGGCCCCACCTTCCACATGACCGAGCTCTACCAACACCCTGAGTTGTTGCCCGTGTGGGACACCCAGCTACCGGACTGGAGCCGGGCGCTAACGGGCTTTCACAGCACCCTGGACTACCCCGCGGCGCTGTACTGGCGCGCGCTGCACCACGCCTTTCCGCAGGCCAGGGTTCTCCACACCACCCGCGACCCCGACCAGTGGTACGACAGCGTCCTGGCCACCATCTACCCCGCAAGCCATCGCTGGAGCACCCCCCAGGAGCGCGCCCTCGCCGACTTCATAGAGCGCGTGGTCTGGCAAGGCCAGTTCCACGGCCGCTTCGAGGATCGCAGCCACGCCATCGAGGTGTTCCTCGCGCACGAGCGCGCGGTCGTCTCCGCTGTCCCGGCGTCCCGGCTCCTCATCTACCGGGTCGGCAGCGGCTGGGGTCCGCTGTGCACCTTTCTCGAGGTAGAGCCGCCCTGCCAGCCCTATCCGCGACTCAACAGCCGCGACGCGTTCAGAGCCCGGACGAGCACCTGAGGCGCTCGGGGAAGAGGGCGCGCTGGGCGCCGACGACGACGCCACTCAAGCGGTGACTACATCCAACTTGTTGAAATCCAGACTATCCGTGTCGGCTGGTGCGCACCGCGGGCGCTCCAGGTTGAGCTGTGGATGATCCCGCGGGGAACCCGGGCGCTGGGGATGCCGCGGTTGTCGCTGTCGCGGTATTCGGTATGTAGAACTGGCCCCGGGGCCAGTTGAGACCCGGGGGCTGGACTCCCTGCGGGGTCAAAACCCGGCTCCGCAAGCGAGCCGAGTGACGGCCGCACGCCCGCTCCGTGACCTCCAAGCTCTCGATGTGATGCTCGCAGGTCTCGCCGCCGGTGCCAGCGCTGACGCCGACCTAGCCATCGAAGGCTTCGGTCCAAAACCCTCGACGACCTGCTACGCTTCACAGATATGCAAGTTCTGGGCACCCACAGCAGCTACCACGTGCAGCCCGATCCGCTGCGGGTCCTGGAGTGGGGCTACACCCACCAGCCCCTTGATGGTGTCGACCATGTGGCGCAGGTCCCAGGCGGTACGCCCGCGCGCTACAACCCGGTGACGGCGCCACCGGAGTGGACCTCGCTGGATCTCGAGAACCCGGCCTTCATTCACTAAGGCGCGGGAAGCAGGAGCACACAGGATGACGACCCAGAGCCCCGTGGTGACCGTGTCTTGTGTCGGCTGCGGCGCGACGCTGCCCATGCCCGCCCAGCCAGGTGCGACAGTGGACTGTGTCTTCTGCGGGCACCAGGCGGCCTTCTCGGAGGTCACCGTGGATCGTCGGCGCAGCCTCAGCCGGATCCGCACCCGCCTGCAAGGCGAGGGACTGGTCTCTCTAAGAGGGGCCTATGCGCAACACTTTCGTCCTGGTGCGGGCGGCCTGATGATGGTGCTGGCGGTGGGCGTGATGGGCGCCATCGCGGCCATCACCACCGCCGGTACGCTGGCGACGCTGTTGGGCGGGGGTGGCAAGCCAGACGCCATCGTCAGCTTGATCCTGCTGCTCCTGGCCTTCTTGGGGTGGGTGCTGGTGGTGGCGACCTCGGGCGGGCTGGTGCTCTACCGCTCGCTGACCGCGACCGCGCGGGCCGAGACGCTGGTCGAGGATCTGCGGCGCCAGGCACGGGAAGAGACCGGGCAGGGGTGTTGCCCCCAGTGTGGCGTGTCTGCACAGCTAGTGCCGGGCGTCGACGCCTTTGTCTGTGCATCATGCGGGGCCCACCTGTTGGTCGCTGACGGGATCCTGGTGGAGCGCGTGGCCGAGGCCAAGG
>JAADHA010000058.1 GCA_013152105.1 Oligoflexia bacterium
TGACATCGTCGCCGACGCCGTCCTCTCAGCAACGTTTCCTCGTCCCTCCCCGCGCTATGCCCGGCGGCACGGTGATGCTGCGCAGCACCAGCCCCGCCAGGTCGGCAGCGACTTGCCCATGTTCTCCGTGAAGTTCCTGCTGCCCCTGCTCCTGGCCCCTCCACCGCCTGGTCGCGCTGAACACCTCGTGGACCCTGAACACGTGGGTCCCAATGTCGAAACTCCAGAGCTGTTCCAGGGACCGCTTGACGCCGCGGGGCTCCCGCAGTAGATGCCGCCCATCGTGGGGCTTTCCTCACGTCACCGCCATGTTCGTGAGTTCGCTCACGGCGAATATTCGGTCTCGGTGTTTGCGTCGTCGGCCCTCCCATCAAGAGGGCCCGCAGTCCAGGACGACGCCCGCCGCAGCAACGCTGCGAGCCCCGCGATCCCCACACGACTGGACTGCCTGGGTTCGGCACTCCGCCACATCCAGTCTTCCACCCTTGTTCTGGCTGGCACATCAAGCCGGCCGGCACTGAGGAGCAGCCATGGCCACCGTAAGCCTGGACGCCAGTCTCCGCACCGCAACCGGAAAGGGCGGCGCCCGCAAAGCCCGCGCGGCCGGTGTGCTTCCCGCCGTCGTCTACCGGGGCGGTGCGACCGCAACTCCCATCGCCGTCGATCCCGACTTGATCGAGCTGGCTTTCGCCAAGACCGGCGACCGCAACACGCTGGTTGTGCTCGACATCAGCGGTGATCGCAAGCGCACCTGCCTGGTCAAGGATGTGCAGCGGCACCCGGTCAGCCGACGCCTCGAGCACCTCGACTTCTACGAGGTCGACGACGATCAGTACGTGACCGTAGAGGTCCGGGTGAGGGCAGTCGGCGAGGCGGTGGCCTACAAGCTGGGCGGCCGGCTCCAGACCGTTCGTCGAACGCTGATCTTGCGCTGCCAGCCGGCTAATATTCCCAGTACCGTGGACATCGACGTGACGGCCATGGACGTCGGGGACTTGATCCGCGCGTCGGAAGTCAGCCCTCCAGCCAACACCGAGATCATCTTCGGCAACGACTTCAACGTGCTCGCCATGATCGGCAAGCCGGTTGAGATCGTTGAGGATGAGGATGAAGAAGAGTCGGAAACCGCTGAAGACACCGAAGCGACTTCTGAATCCTGAGCCCTGAGCCCTGGGTGCGCTCGACGGCTTCCACAGTCGACAAGCGCCCCAAGGACGCGCCACCCCACACCCTCCCGAAGCAACACCTACGGGCGCCCTGTGCCGCGCCCCAGGAGCTCTGAAGCATGCACGAGATCATCTACGCAGTACCCGTCGCGGGTCTGCTGGCCTTGGCCTTCGCTCTTTTCAAGGCGAACTGGGTTCGCAAGCAGGATCCGGGCACCGAGGTCATGCGCGAGATCGCCGCGATGATTGAAGAAGGCGCCAACGCCTTCATCAAGCGCGAATACACCGTGCTCGCGGGCTTCGTCGTCGTCGTCGCAGGCTTGTTGGCCCTCGCCAATATGAGCGGCGAGCACCAAAGCCCCGTGATCGCGCTCTCCTTCGTCTGTGGCGCCGTGGCATCGGGCCTGGCGGGCTATTTTGGTATGACCATCGCCACCAAGGCAAATGTTCGCACCACCCAGGCTGCCACGAAGAGCATGCCCGAAGCGCTGCACGTTGCGTTCTCGGGTGGGTCTGTGATGGGCATGAGCGTGGTCGGCCTGGCGCTCTTGGGCCTGGGTTCGCTCTTCCTGTTGTACATCGGCATCTGGGGCGACAACATCCAAAAGGTCCTCAACGTCATCACTGGCTTCTCGATGGGGGCCTCTTCGATCGCCCTCTTCGCGCGAGTCGGCGGCGGTATCTACACCAAGGCCGCCGATGTCGGCGCGGATCTGGTTGGCAAGATCGAGGCCGGGCTGCCGGAAGACGATCCACGCAACCCTGCCGTCATCGCCGACAACGTCGGTGACAACGTCGGTGACGTGGCGGGCATGGGCGCCGACCTCTTCGAGTCCTACGTGGGCGCCATCGTGGGCGCGATGGTGCTGGGCTACGGCTTCGAGGCCACCCAGGCCGGCAACCTCAACCCGATCCTGCTGCCGATGGTGATCGCCGCGGCTGGGATCATCGCGTCGATCCTGGGCACCTTCGTGGTGCGCACAAAGGAAGGCGCCAACCCGCAGCACGCTCTCGACGCGGGCGCCTTTGGCGCGGCAGGCATCATGGCCATCGTGACCTTCGGCCTGGCAAAGCTGCTGTGGCCGGCCGGCGGCACCGTGGTGAAGGGCCTGGCCGGCGCCACGACCGTGCTGTGGTGGCATGTTGGCGTCGCGACCGTGGTGGGACTCGTGGTCGGTGTGGCCATCGGGCTCATCACCTCCTACTACTGCTCAATGGGCAAGAAGCCCGTCAACAGCATCGCAGAGCAGTCTCGCACTGGCGCCGCCACGAACATCATCGCTGGCTTGAGCGTGGGCATGGAGAGCACCGCGGTTCCGATCCTCCTCATCGCCGTCGGTGTGGTGGTGGCCAACAGCTTCGCTGGCCTGTACGGCGTCGGTATCGCCGCCCTGGGCATGCTCTCCACCACGGGTATCCAGCTCGCCGTGGACGCCTACGGCCCGATCGCGGACAACGCGGGCGGCATCGCCGAGATGAGCCACCAGGAAGAGTACGTGCGCGATCGCACCGACACCCTTGACGCGGTGGGCAACACCACGGCGGCCATCGGCAAGGGCTTCGCGATCGGCTCGGCGGCGATGACCGCTCTGGCCCTGTTTGCGGCCTTCATGCAGCAGGTCGGTCTGACCTCGATTGACCTGTCCAAGCCCCTCGTCATGGCGGGCCTCTTCGTCGGCGGCATGCTGCCCTTCCTGTTCTCGTCCATGGCCATGCGTGCGGTGGGTGAGGCAGCCATGGACATGATCACTGAAGTCCGGCGTCAGTTCCGCGAGATCGACGGGCTGCTCGAAGGCACGGCCCGCCCCGACACGGCCCGCTGTGTGGAGATCTCCGCGACGGCAGCCATTCGAAAGATGGTGCTTCCGGGCAGTATGGCGGTGGTAACGCCGGTCGTGGTCGGCGTCCTGTTCGGTGCCGAAGCCCTGGGTGGCCTGCTGGCTGGCGTCACGGTGACCGGCGTGCTGATGGCGATCTTCATGTCGAACGCTGGCGGCGCCTGGGACAACGCCAAGAAGTCCTTCGAAGGAGGGGGCTTCAAGATGGCCGATGGGACCGTCGTCGCGAAGGGCACCGAGATGCACGCGGCCGCTGTGGTCGGTGACACCGTGGGCGACCCCTTCAAGGACACCGCGGGTCCCTCGCTCAACATCCTCGTCAAGCTCATGTCGGTCATCGCGCTGGTCATCGCTCCGTTGTTGACCGTGCACGGCCTGCTGGGCCTCTGACATCAACCCTGGGTCACTCGGTCAATTTCGGTCGAGTGACCGGCTGGCGCCTCGCAGCGCTGGCACCTCCGCGGGAGCGGGCTTATCGCTCCCCACACCTGTCCAAGTGGAGGACCTATCCCATGATTCGTCACGAGTATGAGACGATCTACGTGACGCGCCCCGACATCGAGTCGGACAAGCAGGCGCGTATCGACGACAAGCTCAAGGGCATTGTCGAGAACAAGGGTGGTGAGCTGTTCATGTTTGAGCAGTGGGGCAAGCGCAAGCTGGCCTACCCGATTCGCAGAAGCCTCCAAGGCTCCTACCAGTACATGCACTACGCTGCGCCGGCGGACCTTCCGGTTGAGCTCGAGCGCAACATGAACCTGGAAGATTCGCTGATCCGCTACATCACGGTCCGTCTGAACGAGAACGTCGATGTCGATGTAGTCCGCGCCGGTGCCGAAGCGGCACAGGCAGAGCGCGTGCAGCGTCTGGGTCTCAGTCTGGGCGCAGAGTCCGCTGACGAAGGCGACCAGGATGATGTTACCGAGGACGCCAAGGACACCAAGGACACCAAGGACGCCAAGGACACCAAGGACACCAAGGACACCAAGGACACCAAGGACACCAAGGGTGCTGAAGGTGCCGGTAAAGCCAAGAAGGAGGACTGAGCCATGAGCCGAAACAAAGTCAATGTCGAGCGCGTGATGCGTGCCCGCCGTCGCCGCCGCAAGAGCTGCCCCTTCTGTGCCGACAAGACCATCGTGATCGACTACAAGGATGGCAAGCTGCTGCGCCGCTTCATCACCGAGCGCGGCAAGATCGTGCCCCGGCGCGTGTCCGGCGTGTGTGCCCGCCACCAGCGTGGACTCGCCTTGGCGATCAAGCGTGGTCGGCACATCGCCTTCCTGCCTTTCCTGGCCACCGAGTAGGAGCGCTCCATGATGGTCATCCTTCAACAGGATGTGGCCCACCTGGGCCGCCTCGGCGATGTCGTCAAGGTTCGCAACGGCTATGGCCGTAACTACCTGGTGCCTGGCGGCATGGCGGTGATCGCCGACGAACGCAATATGGCTCGTCTCGAACACCAGAAGCGCGAAGCCGCAGCCAAGGCTGCTCGTACTTTGGCAGCGGCCCGTGCCGATGTCGCTGAGCCAGACCGCGGTGTCGATCAAGGTTCAGGCTGGCGAAGAAGGCAAGATCTTTGGTGCGGTGACCAACCGCGACATCGTCGAAGCCCTGGCGGCCGAGGGTGTGGTCTTGGACAGGCGTCAGGTCGAGCTGGCCGAGCCGATCAAGCAGATCGGCGTGTTCAGCGTGCCGGTACGCCTGCACCCGGACGTGGAAGCCGCGGTCAAGGTGTACATCATCCAGCAGTAGAAGGCCCTGCTTGGACATGCCTCCGCCCTCCGAGATCGGCCGCCCGCTTCCCCAAAGTCTGGAAGCGGAGCGGATCGTCCTTGGGGGGCTGATGCTGGATGGGAGCCAGGCCCTCGGCGTCTCCGAGTTCCTTGATCCCGAAGACTTCTTCAGCGACAAGCACCAGTTCATCTTCAAGCTCCTGTTGAAGATGGCCGAGGCCAATGAACCGACCGAGATGGTCGCGGTGGTCGATCGCCTTGCGGCAGCCGACCAAGGGGCCGAGGCTGGCGGGTTGGCGTACGTCAGCTCGCTGGTCGATCAGGTTCCCAGTGTCGAGAGCGTGGAGTACTACGCCCGTATCGTGCGGCAGCGCGCGGTCTCCAGGCGCTTGATCCAGGCGTCCCGAGAGATCGGCGATCGGGCGATCTCCGGACAGGACGACCTGTCAGACCTGCTGGACTTCGCCGAGTCCACCATCTTCCAGGTCACGCAGCAGAAGTCTGCACAGGACTGGCTCCAGCTCTCGCAGGTCGTGGACGTGGAGTTCCTTCGGATCGAGGGACTGTCCAAGGCCTTCGCTGAGTCCCTGGACGGCAAACGCGGGCTGACCGGGGTGACGACGGGCTTTCTGGACCTCGATCGCAAGCTGTCGGGTTTCCAGCCGACCGACATGGTCGTGCTCGCTTCTCGTCCAGCCATGGGAAAGACGGCGCTGGCCATGAACCTGGCGCGCTATGCGGCGATGAGTGGTGCGGGCGTCGGGGTCTTCTCCCTGGAGATGAGCCGGGGCCAGTTGGCGACCCGGATGCTCACGTCTGCGGCTCGGGTGGACGCAGGAAAGGTGCGGACCGGCGACCTCTCGCGCGACGCGGACTGGCCGCGCCTGCGAGATGCCTCAGAAGAACTCTACCACTTGCCCCTGCACATCGACGACACGCCGGGGCTGACGATCACCCAGATTCGCAGCAAGTGCCGTCGCCTGAAAAGCAGGCACCCCGAGATCAAGCTCTTCATCATCGACTACATCGGCCTGATGCAGGGGGATCCCCGGGTGTCTCGCCAAGAACAGGTCAGCAACGCCAGCCGTGGCATCAAGCTCATCGCAAAAGAGCTCGAGGTGACGATGCTGTGCCTGTCACAGCTCAATCGGGGGGTCGAGTCGCGGCCGAACAAGCGGCCGGTGCTGTCCGACCTGCGTGAATCGGGCGCGATTGAACAAGACGCCGACGTGATCATGTTCATCTACCGGGACGAGTACTACAATCCCGAGACAAGCGCCGAGCCGGGGGTGGCCGAAGTGATCATCGCCAAGCAGCGCAATGGGCCCACGGGCACGGTCAAGCTGAGCTGGCAGGGCCAGTTCGCGCTGTTTGGCAACCTGGCTCAGGATGCGGGCTATCTGTGATCGGCTCGTCGAGTAGCCCGCATGCACGCCGCACGCACGGCCGATGCGCCGGATGGCTGTAGCAGAGCGCACTTCAGGGCTTGTGGAATCGGCGCCCTTCTGGTGGCTGTGAAGCCCGAAAAGGCCGCAGAGTGGGTTCGCTGGGATCCTGCTCGATAGGGGTCAGGTCCAGTGTTTCGGGACTTGCCTGCGTCAAGCAAGCCGCTCGCTCGAAAACACTCCGTAAGACCTTCCCCTCAGTGGGTGCCGATTACCTTGACAGGCACGGCTCCCGTCCACTATCAGGGTACCTCACCTAGGCCGACCATGGACTTGCTCCTGGCAGGCCAACAGCGACATGCGGGCGACGGCTTGGTCGACCCGCCCCACACCATCTGGAGACTTCGAAGCCATGGCGCACGACGAGCTGATCAAGGAGTTCAACGAGCTGGCCGACGAGTACGCGAAGCACCGCGACTACATCGACAAGGCTCAGGCCCAGGCCGCAAAGTTCTCGGCTGCGGTCATCGAGAAGGTCGTTCTCGACCACGAGATCAAGTCCTCCGGGACCGCTGACCTGATCTTGCCCCATGTTCCGACCTTGCAGGCCGGGATCGCGGATGTCGACACCGAGAAGGCCCAGATCAACACGGAAAAGGCCAGCTCTGACGACAAGATGGAGGAACTCCAGCTTCGCGCGGCGATCGGCGAACTCGAGGACGCCGAGTTCGAAGAGCTGTCCAAGGAACTGAAAGAGACCCTGGACAAGGCAGCAAACCGGATCGCCGAGCTGGACGACGTTCGCGACACGCTGCAAGCCGCGCTGGACCGATGGGTCGAACTGGCAGCCAGGGCGGGCCAGGACGACGGCTTGGCCAAGCCCGAGCCGGACGACGAGGCGACTCGGGATGGTGAAGAGCTGCTGGTGATGGGCGATGAGCCCGTTGTGGTCGCGGCCTCCGGGCAGCACAGCTCGTCGGGCAGTCAGCGCGAGGATGTCTCGGCCGTGTTTGGCGAGAACCCCGCGGCGGAAGCCCAACAGGCGGTGGCGGCAGGCGAAGAGTCGCTGATCGAGGTTGGCGACATCAGCGAGGACGATGGAGACGAGGCCAGCGCGGACGTCGACTTCGGCTTTGACGATGGCGATGACTTTCTCGCCGAAGACAATGGCGCCGAAGTCCAGCTTGACCTGGTCGACGAAAACTCTGGACAAAACAACCAGATCGCAGTCTCGCTCGGCGAGGGTGACGCGATGGTTGACGACATCGGATCCGACGGACAGGACGACGCCCGCCGGGCGCTGTTGTTGTACCAAGAGGGCACTGCCGAAGAGCAGATCTACCCGTTTACGGGCGATGTCCTCACCATCGGCCGCGGTCGCGACAACGACATCCAGATCAAGAATGACTCCAAGGTCAGTCGATTCCACTGTCGGCTGTTCCGGCGGACCGGGAATTTCTACATCGAGGACAACAAGTCCAGCAACGGGACCCTGGTCAATGGAGAGCTGATCACCGAGCGCCGCCTATTTGGTGGCGAAGAGGTCATCATCGGCGAGACCTTCTTCCGCTTCCGGATCATGTAGTCGTGCCAGGGGCGGGTCAGGGCAATGACCGGGACTAGCTCCAGGCGATCGCCCTCAGCCGTGTACTACACGACCCATCAAGTGGCAAAGCTGCTTGGTGTGAGCCTGGCGACGGTCGTCAACTGGGCGAAGAAAGGCCGCATCGACGCGCATCGCACGCCGGGTGGGCATCGGCGGATATCGCGCGATTCCCTGCTCAAGTTCTGTCGCGACTTTGACTACCCCGTGCCGCCCGAGCTCCGAGCCTTTGCCTTGGCCGCGGCTCCCACGACCGCCAGCCTGTTGATTGTCCATGGGGACCATGCCTTCGCTGAGCTGCTGCGGGACTACCTGGTGCTGGACGACGATGTGTCGGTGGGCATCACGGATCGGGCCTTGGAGGTCGGCTTCCTGCTGGCATCGCAGCCTCCACAGGTCTTGCTATTGGACCTGGAATTGTCCGGGGTCCGGGCGACTCAGCTCTCTGAGCTGGCTCACCGTCTGGACCCGGTGCCCCTGATCGTGGGCTGTGTGACGTTGGACAGCGCCGAGGCTGATGAGTTGGTGGCGGACCAGACGCTGGTCGGCGTGCTGACGCGCACGACGCCGGTCGCGGACCTGGCCCGTCGGCTGCGCGCGATGTTGCCGGTCTAGCGGTCTGGGTCTGGATCGCGCCAGGCACCCGG
>JAADHA010000351.1 GCA_013152105.1 Oligoflexia bacterium
CCTTCGGCGCCTGGTCTGGCGTGAACTTGTACCCCAGAGTGTCCGCTGGAAGGCCGCGGTTTGATCGGTGCCCCCCGTGGAACCCCAGCGACTGGCCGGCGTAGATCAAGACGGAGGTCTTCTTGTCCGCACTCGCTCGCCCCACCGCTGACCAGGATCGGGCACTGCTCCGGCAGGCACAGCAGGACCCTGACACGCGACCCGCCTTGGTCGACCGCTTCAGCCCGCTGGTCTGGAGCCTGTGTCGACGACTCTCACAGACGCCTGAGGACAGCTTCCAAGCAGCCTGGGCCCGCCTGCTCGGCCGCCTCGACAGCTACGATCCCCAGCAGGCCGCACCCTCGACCTGGATCACGACGGTGGTCCACCGGATGTTGATCGACGAATACCGCCGCCGTGGCCGGATGGGCGACGTGCTGCCCATGGTGGACCGGGCCGCGGTGACGGTCGACCCGGCCGATCTGTTGGACCGACACCGCCAGGTCCAACGCCTCGAAGCCGCCCTCCAGCGCCTACCGGACAACTGGCGCCGCGTGGTGATCCTGCACCACCTCCACGGGGTCCCTCTGGCGACCCTGGCCGACGAAGAAGACATCGCCGTCGGCACAGTCAAGTCTCGTCTCCATCGCGGGCGCGCCCGCCTCGCCCAGATCCTGGGGGCCCAATCATGAGCGCCCTTCCCTCTCCGACCGATCTTCGCGCCCTCTCCGCCCTCCTGTCGGGCGACCTTCCCCCTCAGGAAGCCGCCGGTCTCCAGGCCCGCCTGGACACCGACCCCGCACTCAAGCGCGCGGCAGACACGCTGCGAAGCCTCCCGGACCAACTCGCCGACCTGCCCTTGCTGGACCCACCGCCAGGGCTAAGCCAGGCCGTCATCGACTCCTTGTCGACCCCAGCCGATCTGCCCGCGCCAGCCAATTCCCAACCTGGCGCCACACAGGCTCGCTCCTCGCTGGCCTGGGCTGTCGCGGCAGCCGCCGTGGTCTTCGCGGCTAGCACAGCGCTGTGGCCGCACGCTCCGACACGGGTCGACCTCAGTGAAGGCGGCGCAAAGGTCGAGGGCCGGGCCCAGCTCGCCGTGGCAGACTCCGTGCTCGATGTCGACGGCCGAGCCCGCCTCAGCCCCGCCTGCCCGAGCTGTACGCCCGCGGACCGCGCGCGAATCGCGGTCTACGAGGGCAGCGCCCGGGTCTCCACCCCCGATGGACGCACGCTCAATCTGGCCGCCGGTCAGTCCACCGACCTCCCGGCGATGCGCCCCAGCGCTTCCTTCCAGCGGGTCTCCACCCACTCGGGCGGCGGCGTCCGACGCGACAGCAGCCTGGACCGCGCCAGACTCTCGGCCGATGTCAGCCGCGAACTGGACCGTCTGGAACGCGAGAACGCCCGGCTGGAACAGGAAAACGCGATGGTGCGCAGCAGTCTGGCCGCCAAGCAGGGGCCGCCCATGGCCTGGCCAGACGACCTGCCGCCTGCCCTCGGGGCCGACGCCTTCCCGTCCTCGGTGCGTCAAGCGCTTGCCGATCTTCCCAATGTAGACCTGGTGACGGTCGACTGTAGCGAGTACCCCTGCCTGGCAGTGGTCCTGACCCATAGCCAGGATCCAGGCTGGGAACAGACCGTGCTGGGACCTGCCCAGATGATGGCCGACGGCATGGACGGCGAGCTCCGACTTGTGGGCATGGAAGACGCGGACGGTCCGGTGACGCAGCTCAGCTTCACGGTGCTGCCAACCGACGCCGGCACCGACATCGACACGCTGAGCGCTCGGGTCGGCGCCCGTGCAAACGAACTCATGCGCGCCCAGAGTGGCAGCAACACCGGTACGCGCTGACCGAATCTCAGTCGCGCTCGTCCCCATACCAGGTGCTCAGCCACTGTGACCAGGCCGGCCGCGCCGTGGCCTTGCGGATCCAGTCTGGATGATCCAGGTACCAGGCCAGGGTCAGGTCGAGCGCCTGGTCCAGGTCCAGCCGAGGCCGCCAGCCCAGCTCGGTGCGCAGTCGATCTGCGCTGGTGCGGTACACCTGGTCGTGTCCTGGGCGGTCCTTCACGAAACGAATCAGGTCGGCGTGCGGCGCGGCGGCCGGCCGAATCTGGTCGAGGCGCGCACACAGACGCTGGACCAGATCCAGGTTGGACGTACCGGCGAGGGGTCCGACCGCGTAGGCTCGACCCGCCTGGCCCGCATCTAGCACCGCCAGCACGGCGCGACAGTGATCATCGACGTGGATCCAGCGCCGCACCGCTGTGCCATCTCCATACAGGGGCAGGGTCTGGCCGGCGAGCGCCCGCAGGATCACCAGCGGCACCAGCTTCTCGGGGTGCTGGCGAGGCCCCAGGTTGTTGCAGGCGAAGGTGATCGAGACCGGCAGGCCGTAGGTGTGCTGGTAGCTGCGCACAAGATGATCGGCGGCGGCCTTGCTGGCCGCATAGGGCGAGCGCGGTCGAAAGGGGCTGTCTTCGGTCGCGTCCCCGATGTGCTGGCGATCTCCGAAGACCTCGTCCGTCGAGACTTGGTGAAAGCGACAGCCCGCGCCGTCATGACCGCTGCGCAGCCAGCGTTGGCGGGCCGCATCCAACAGGGTCCAGGTGCCCTGGACGTTGGTCCGCACGAAGGCGCCCGGCCCGTCGATGGAGCGGTCGACGTGGCTCTCGGCCGCGAAGTGTACGATCGTGTCGATGTCTTCGTCGGCAAGCAGGGAATCGAGCAGCGCCCGGTTGCAGACATCGCCTTGCACCAGGCGATGCGAGGCCGCTCCCAGGCCGTCGAGGTTGGCCAGCAGGCCCGCGGCACCGGTCAGCACGTCCAGGCTGGTGATCCGCAGGTCCGGCCGCTTGTCCAGCAGCAGGCGAACAAAGGCCGAGCCGATGAAGCCCGCCGCCCCGGTGACCAGGACCCGCTTCATTGGCCATCCGCCGGGTCGAGGGGCGCATGCCAGGGTGAGAGATCGCCCCAGGGCGTACCGCACCGATCCCGTGCGGACAGCACCGGTGGACCCAAGAGCGGCCAGGGGATCGCCAGGTCGGGATCATCCCAGGCCAGGCAGCGCTCATCAGTCGGCGCGTAGGCAGCCGTGAGCTTGTAGATCACGACCGCCGGCCCCCGCGTCACGTAGAAGCCGTGGGCGAAACCCGCGGGAACGAAGAGCAGGTCCGGGCGCGCATCGGACAGAGTCAGGCCAACGAACTGCCCAATCGTCGGCGAGCCGGCCCGGATGTCAACCGCCACGTCGTAGATCTGGCCCTGCACCACGCTGACAAGCTTGGCCTGCGGGTGACGGTCCTGGAAGTGCAGGCCGCGCAGCACGCCCTGGTGAGACAGGGTCCGGTTCTCTTGCACGAACGACGCCGGAAGGCCAAGCTCAGCCATCCTGGCGGCGTGCCAGGTCTCCACCAGCCAGCCACGCGAGTCGGTGTGCACATCCGCCCGGAGCAACTGGATGGCGGGCAGGCTGGTCGGGGTGAGGCGCATCGTGTGTGGGGGTGTAGCACACCCGCACACCGTGCCAGAGCAGCCTGCTCACCCACAAGGATGCGCCGAAGGACCAGACCCCCTCCGTGGACATGGGCGTCGATCAGGCGCGCCTCTTGGCGGTCCACCTGGCCATCCGCATCGCCAGCCTGTGGGCCTTCTGATTGTCCAGCGGCCCGGAAGCGCTGATCCACGCCAGCCACATGGCGCCGCGGTCGCTCTCCGAAAGCACAGCAACTTGAACCACCTATGACTCCCTGAACCAGGGCCATACAGGAAGACGCCAGTCCGTACAGCCCCATGAACGGGGCGCTTGCGGCACCGGCCTTTCCTGTGATCCGCCTGCCATCGAAAAAAAGTAGCCCCTTCTTTGTTGCAGGGATGAGAAAGTCTGGTATACAAATATTGACGCGTCAATGAAGATGCGTCAGAGCATCCCTCTCGTCCCAGGAAGGACAGCCATGAACAAGAAGGAAATGGCAGCCAAGCTGGCCAAGAAGACCGGTCTCTCGCAGGCCAAGGCCCTGGAAGTCATCAACTCGATCTTCAGCGCCGAGCCCCGTGAAGGCATCATCGCGGTCGAGCTCGATGCTGGCCGCAAGGTCACCATCCCCGGCTTCGGCACCTTCGCCACCAAGAACCGCGCCGCTCGCATTGGCACCAACCCCGCCACCGGCAAGAAGATCAACATCGCCGCGAAGCGCTACGCCTTCTTCAAGCCCGGCAAGACCCTGCGCGAGCGCGTCTCCGACTGAGCCCACCTCGTCCAGCACCACCCCGATCCGGTCCGCCGGGTCGGGGTACAGGTGCCAGGCATTTCCAGTTAGCAAAAATAAGTACCCCACATCACGGCGCTAGTTCGCACGCTTCAGCAGCGCACCCCGCCAGGCGACCCACTGGGCTGTGCTGGATCCGCGCACCCGGTTGAGGGCTCGGCTGACCACCGGCGGCGTGCATCCGACGATTCGGGCGATGGCGTTGGTTCCCAGCGCGCTCCGCTCGGCCAGCCACCACATGGCCAGAAGCCGGACCGGGCTTCCGTCGCGC
>JAADHA010000591.1 GCA_013152105.1 Oligoflexia bacterium
CGTAGGCTGAGCGCCGGCTTGCTTGGCTGCTGCGACCAGGGCGGGACCGTCCAGATAATCGGGGACGAGGACCGCGAGGTCGCCCTGCCGCGTGTGGACCGCGCCCCGGTCTTCGGCCGTGAAAGCCATCACCACGAAGAGCCCACGATCCTGCGCCGTGCGGGCGATCCGCACCGCGATCTCGCCGCGATTTGCGATGAAGAGGACATCGAGCCGAGCACCCCGTGGGGGTCCGAGGGAGGGGTCCGCTGCCGTGGGTCCGAGGGGGCTCAATGTCGAAACACTCCCCAACTGGTGGTTCCGAGAACTGGCGCACTGTGACAGGCCGACAGGGCCAGCCCGACGACAACACGCGTGTCCGCGGGGTCGATGACGCCGTCATCCCACAGGTGAGCCGTGGCGTACCAGCAGGTGCTCTCCAGATCGACCTTGCCCTGTAGCATCTGCTTCATCATGCCCAATTGGGCTTCATCCACGGCTTTGCCTCGGGCTGCGGCGCTCTGGCGCTTGACCAGATCAAGCACGCCAGCGAGCTGTTCGCCCCCCATCACGGCGATGCGGTGGTTGGGCCATGAGAACAGGAAGCGAGGCGCATAGGCCCGCCCCATCATCGCGTAGTTGCCGGCCCCGTAGCTGGCACCAGTCATGATCGTGATGGCCGGGACCGTGCTGTTGCTGACCGCGTTGATGAGCTTGGCCCCGTTCTTGATGATCCCCGAAACCTCGACCGCCTGCCCGACCATGAAGCCGGTCGTGTTGTGCAGGAAGAGCAGCGGAATGTCGCGCTGGTTGCACAAGGCGATGAACTGGGCGCCCTTGTTGGCCGACTCTGAAAACAGCACCCCGTCGTTGGCCAGGATCCCCACCCGGTAGCCCATGACCGTCGCGAAGCCGGTCACCAGGGTCGGTCCATAGAGCGGCTTGAACTCGGAAAAATCACTGTCGTCGACGATCCGCGCGATGACCTCGCGTGCGGAAAAGGGGACCCGGACATCGGCACTGGCGATTCCACGGAGCTGTGCGGGGTCGTAGCGAGGGGGATCCGCCACCTGCGGCGTATGTCCAAGCTTTTCCCAGTCCAGGTCGGCGATGATCTGGCGACCCAGCCGGATGGCGTCGAGCTCGTCGACGGCCAGGTAGTCGCACAGGCCGCTCTGTCGGGCGTGCATCTGGGCACCCCCCAGCGATTCATCGTCGACATCCTCGCCGATCGCCATCTTGACCAGCGGTGGCCCCGCCAGGTAGGCCATCGCTTGGTCCTGCACCATCACGACGTAGTCGCTCATGCCGGGGATGTAGGCGCCACCTGCGGTGCTGCTGCCGAACACCAGGCAGACCGTCGGCACCCGGGCCTGGCTGCGCCGACTCAGGTCCCGAAAACCATTTCCGCCCGGCAGGAAGATCTGGGCCTGGTTCATCAGGTCGGCACCCGCGCTCTCGATCAGGGACACACCGGGCAGCCGGTTCTCCAAGGCGATCTGTGCCAGGCGATTGGTCTTCTTGACCGCCCACTCGTTGATGGCGCCACCCTGCAAGGTGGAGTCGTTGGCGGTCACCAGGCACTCGGTGCCGCTGACCAACCCGACGCCCGCGATCAGGCCGGCCCCCGGCTTGCCACCGTCGATGTCCGCGCCAGCCAACGGGCACAGCTCCAAGAACCAGCCATCGGGGTCCAATAGGCGCTCGACACGCTCGCGGGGCAGCAGCTTTCCGCGGTCGAGGTGCCGACGGACATACTTGTCCCCACCGCCCCGACGGGCCCGATTGAGCTGCCGATGCAGGGTGTCGAGCGCACGGTCCATGGCTGCGGCGTTGTCGCACCAGCGCTGACTGGACACATCGATTTGCGTTGGGAGGATCGGCATTCCGCCTAGCCTATACCACGCGGTTTCCCACGCAGGCGAAGACAAGGACCCCCGCCTCCCCATTCGGTGGCTAAGAAGCAGATGTAGGAGGTAGCCATGCGCGTTCGCGACACAATGACTCCCCAACCCATCACCATTCCCCAACAAGCCACGGTCGCCGAAGCCCTGGACCTGATGGTGCGAAACGAGATCCACGAACTGCCGGTCGTCGACGGAAACGACCTGGTCGGCATCATCACCGAGCGGGACCTGCGCGCCCTGTTGGGCCCAGGGATCAAGGACGGCGACCTGTCCAATGTGCCCCAACAACGCCTCGACGTCGGCGTGGACGACGTCATGTCCAGCGTGGTCCACGCGGTCCAGTTGGACGAAGGGCTGGGCGAGGCGGCCCGCATCCTGGCCGATCTGCGCGTCGGCGCCCTGCCTGTACTCAACGCCACGGGCACCTTGGTCGGCATCCTCAGCGTGACCGATGTCCTGGCAGCCGCAGCCCCGCTGTTCGAGGATGACGAGTAGGGGTCTGGCGGTTCAGCACGTCGTGCGGAACTTCACTGAAGCGGAGGCTCTCGGTCCAGGCTTCCTCCCATCTTCGAGAGGGCCGCACGCAGGACATCTGACTTGCTGATCACACCGACCAGGCGGTCTTCGTTGATGACCGGAAGGATGGTGATGTGGGAATCCACCATCAGGGCCGCGATCTCTTCCAGCGACGCGTCGAAGGACACGGTGCGTGGGTCCGCGGTCATGATGTCGCGGACGATGTGCCCGGTGAACTTGTCCAGCGCGGCCTTCGTGGTGCGCTGGCCCACCCGGAGCAGGTAGTTCAACAGCTTCAAGAAGGCCGGTACCTGGACCCGCGTTTCTTGAAAGATCACGTCCATCGTCGTCACGACACCGACCAACACGCCGTCATCGACCACGCAAGCCCCGTCCAGGCGGCTGCCCAGGAGCAGGCGCGCCAGGTTGGGGACTGGCAGGGCCGAGGACACGGCCAGGGGCTCGTGGTCCATCAGGTCGATGGCAAAGGACACAGCGGGCTCCGAAGCGGGAAGAAGGGAGGCAGAACAGGGACAGCGTTCACCGCTCAGAGCATAGGCATACCGGGCGGCGGGACAAGCTGTGTCGAGACTGCGACCCGACCGCGCGACTCAGCCCCAGCGAGCACGCGTCACAAATCACCCTCGTACATTGCGCTGGCTGAGGCGCGAAGCCGCAGCGGAATGGGCACCAGGCCGGTCAAGCCCCCATAGGGAACCAGCGTGTCGACCGTCAACAGCTTGCCACCACTGACCGGGTCGATGGACACGGTCACGGTCGCGGTCGTCGCATCGAGCCCCCCAGCAGACAGCTCTTCCATGATGGTCTGGCGCGCGACCGCGATGGCCGAGCTGCTGTTCGGCGTGGTCGAGCCCTGGCGCGCACCCGACTGAGAGGCCCTGGCGACAGACATCTCTTCCATCATGTACCAGGAGAATTCAATCAAGCCGAAGATCAGCGCCAGCAGAGCGGGCATCAGCAGGCCGGTCTCAACTGCCGCGGTCCCCCGACGACAGCGACTGAGTGAACGCCTCATAGTTCCTCCCACCGCATGGAGGCCTCGGCGTAGGCGGTCCCAGGAATCGGAACGATCCCCAGCAGCGGCGAGTAGTGGACGGTGGCCGCGACCGTCACCATGGTCCCATAGGCCGTGGGCGTGGTCTCCGCCGTGATCTCGTAGCTCTGCGAGCCGAGCCCGTTGTCATCCAGGCTGGCGGCCGTGCGCACGCGGGCCACCGCCGCGGGGTCCCCAGTGGCTGGTGTCAGCGCGCCCGCTCGTGCACCGTCCCGCACGGCGTAGACCACCGATGCCTGGCGAGCCAGAAAGAAGCCCCAGTCGCCGACCCCGCCGGCCATGATCAGCAGGACGGGCGCCGTCAGCGCGAACTCAACGGCGGCCGCTCCACTTCGACGGCCCCTTCGCCTTACTCGATGCCTTGCCAGCCAACTCATTGCACGCTCCATGGGGTCGGACTCAGCCGCCGATGATGGTGATGGAGCGACACGGCAGCGCCTTGGCCGGACGCGCGCTCTGTACGCCGTAGCTGGCGCTTCCCAGGTCGCTGCCCACTTCGTAGGCCGTGTCCAGATCCACTTCTACGCGCAGGTTGTCGTCCGAGTTGTCGTCCGAGTCGCAGTGTTCCGAGTGGTGATGTTCCGAGTGGTGATGTTCCGAGTCGCTGTCCTCGTCGCCGGAGTGGCCGCTCCTCGCCGCGCTGCGCTCCGAGTGCCTGTCCTCATGCTCGGAGTGGCTGTCCTCGTCGTCTGAGTCGTCGCCCTCGTGATCCGAGTCGCAGCCCTCGTCCTCCGAGTCACTGTCGGCACGGACCGCGTCGTAGACGACACCCCAGGCAAAACCCACGATCTCAGCGGTCTCAGAGCTGGCCTTGTCGTCGTCTTCGCCATCTTCACCGTGTCCACACGACTCGTCATCACCCTCGTGATCATCGTCCCCACCGTGAGCATCGTGCTCATCATCATCATCCTCTTCGGAGCTGCTGCAGCAGCCCCCTGATGACGATGACGACGACGACGACGACGACGCCCCGCAGTAGCCATCCGGCGCTGCAAACACCAGGATCGGACCCGCCAGCGACCGTAGTCATCGTCATCCACCGAGCTGTCGTCGTCCCGCTCGGGTTCCTCGCCCCAGTATTCGTGGTCCCACTCCACACCCTCGTGGAGCGCGTCTGCGACGTGCTCAATGGCCTCTGACTGTGACCGATTGCTGATTCGGATTTTATCGCCCACCTGCATCGCGGCGCAGTCATCCGTCACCCGCCCGGTGCTGTCCCACTCTTCCATGCAAGGCCAGGCCGCATCCATCGCGTCCGTCAGCGTGGCAGAGTCGATATCACCACCACTCGAGGCACCGGATGCGTCCTCAGAGATGGCCCAGCGCACATGATGGGCACCGTCATGCTGCATGTCTTCGCACAGCTCCTCGTCATCGTCTTCTTCGCCGTCGTCCTCGTCATCGCGCGAGTCCTCAGCCTGGCTCGACGCCGAAAGATCACCGTCGCTCGACGTACTGAACGCGCAATCCGGCACCGCCAGCGGCAGGTAGTAGGGCACCGTCTCCGCACCCAGACCAGCCGGTTCGTAGGCGACACTACACGCCCCCGCGCTCAGCGTGTCGCGACCGAAGGCGATCTTTGAGAAGCTGGCGGAGATCGAGCCCTGTTTCGCGCGGACCATCACCGCGTTGGCCTGACCCGGTTCGACCGTCGGGCGGAAGGTCATGGCATCGAGATCGATGTGACCGATGACCACGTCTCCGGTGGCCGCGTTGTCCTGGTTGGGGGACAGGCTGACTCGCTGGCCATAGGCCGTGTTCGCCGCCGAATAGAAGATGGCCGCGTCGTGCGCCTTGGTGACCCCAGCCGTGGTGCCGTCCAGAAAGCCGGCACCGCCCGACGCGCCTGAGTCGGCCGCAACCTCGAGCTGCGCGTCCACCATTCGGGCGTAGCCGAGGTCCACCGCCATCGCCGCGAATCCCGCCAACATGATGAAGGAGGTCGCGATGATCACCGTCGTCGAACCACGCCGCCCATCCTGAAAGGGGCGACGGTAGGTCACCGGGCGGGAACGGGGCTGGAAGCGCGGGTGGAAGTTCATGTGATCTCCGGGCCGGTAAAGCGGCGGACACCACATTTGTACCTCATGAGGACCCGCGAAAGCGTCACGAATCGTTGATAATTCCCCAAAATCAGGGTCATGTTTTGTCTCGTCAGATCGCGACAGGATCGATCAGCGAGGCGGCTCGGTAAAGTCCAGATCCAGCGTCTTGTAGCTGGACCTCAAGTCGTCCAGCACGATCGCCGTCTCCGCGCTGTTCAGGTCACCAGAGGCGACCGCCGCGGCGACCGCATCCGCGGGAGGCACCAGGCTCTGCGCGTCCTTGTCCTGATCCTCAGCCCCGCGCCGCAAGCGCCGGATCATGTGATCGAAGTAGCTGGCCAACAGTTCTCGCTGCGTCTCCATGCTGCCAGAGCCCACCTGGGCGGAAGCGTCCTGAGTCACGGCCCCATCGCCATCATCCACCACAAAGGGCTCTGTGAAGCGCAGGCCATACTGGCCGTACTGCTCACGCAGGTGGTCCACCACCGTCGCACTGGCGGCGCTGCGCGGGTCTCCGGTGGCGACAGCGGCGGCCACCTGGCTGGGAGTGGGAAGGACGTCCTTCGGGT
>JAADHA010000059.1 GCA_013152105.1 Oligoflexia bacterium
TAGATGGCGAGGATCCGGGCCAGGTGCGGGGCGGGCTGGAGGTCTCTCAGGACGCGGCGGTACCCGGCCCTGCCGAGCTCGCGAGCCCGGTCGGGGTGTCGCAACAGGGCGTCCACGGCATTCGCCAGCGCGCCCGCGTCGCCTGGCGGCACCAGGATCCCGTCTTGCTGGTGGGTGATCTGCTCGGGGATCCCGCCGACCCGGCTGGCGATGACCGGGCGCCCCGCGGCCTGCGCCTCGATGACCGCGTAGGGGAAGTTCTCGGGCCACAGGGAGGGCACGACCACGACGCGCGCCACGCGCAGGGTCCGGGTCAGCTCGGCACGCGAGAGCCGGCCGAGGAAGTGGACCCAGGGCAGGTCCCGGGCCTGTGCTCGCAGCGCCTCGCCCTGGGGTCCCTCGCCGCAGACCAGCAGGCGCCGCCCCGGCAGGCGTCGCGCCGCCTCTATCGCGATGTGGACGCCCTTCTCTTCGCGCAGGCGACCCGCGACCAGCCAGCCCTCGCCCTCGCCCTCGCCCTCGCCCTCGCCCTCTGCCAGCGTTCCCACCTCGATGGAATTCGGAAGGTGCTCCACGCGCTCGGCGGGCAGCCCGAAGCGCACCAGGGTGTCGGCCAGGTACTGGCTGGGACACAGGTAGCGGTCGACCAGCGCCCAGGTCCTCAGCTTGTGATGGATCCACTTCTCGGCGGCTACGGCGACGCTCGGCGCGGTCCGGTTCAGCTTGCAGCGCCGCAGGATCGCGTGGTGGTAGCGGTGGCCACGGCAGCGCTCGCACGGCGCTCCCGCGGTGTAGAGCAGGCCCGAGGGGCAGACCAGCTCGTAGTCGTGGACCGTCCAGACGATGGGGATGCCGGCCTGGCGCAGGGCCCACAAGACCGAGGGGCTCAGGTGCCGATGGATGTGGTGAACGTGGGCGACATCGGGTCTGGCCGCTTCGCACAGGGCCCGGGTCTTGCGGGCGGCCTCGGGCGACCAGAATATGCGCCGCGCCGCGGCCAACTGGGCCCGGCGGCCGGTCTCGCCGTGCAGGTCGAGGTGGCTGGGGAAGTAGCCCTCCCAGGCGGACGCTTTGTTGTCGGGGTGGCGCGTGGCCAGCGGGATCACCGGGTGCCCCGCCGCCCTGAGCTGCTCGCTGAGCGCCTGGCAGCAGGTCGTGTCTCCACCTCGAGCGTGGTGGAAGCTGTGGACCATCAGGACCCGCATGAGTCCTCGTTTTTCACAACCGCCTGGCTGAGCCCCCAGGCGGTGGCCAGCGGCACCCAGTGCGTGGGGCTGAACAGCTCGGTGGAGAGGAGCAACTGGGCGTGGAGCACGGCGAAGGTGGCCAGGCAGCCGTAGCTTTGGAGGGACGCGAGAGGCTGGTCCGGGCAGCGCCGCTGTTCGATCCGCCAGCTCTTGATCAGCGTGCGTCCGGCCCCGGTGAGAAACCAGGCGAGGCCGAGCAGACCCAACAGGCCCGCTTCACTAGCGACCTTCTGGATCGCGCCGTGTGCGTCGACCCCCTTGATGTCCTGGTAGGGGGCCGCCCCGGCCTGGACCGAGGTGCTGGTGCCAATGCCGCTCCCGGTCAGGGGATGCGCGGCGAACATCTCCCAGGCTCGGCCGTTCAGCTCCTGGCGGGAGCGGGTCGCGTCGATCATCGTGGCCGAGTGCGTGGCGACCGGGGCGATCCAGGCCATCGCCACGCTCAGCAATGCGGCGGGGATGAAGCGCCTTGGACGCCAGGCGAGGGGACGGTCTGCCGGCAGAAAGAGCGCGGCGGCCAGGCCGGAACCCAGCCAGGCGGTTCGGGACATGCTCAGCAGGATGGCCAGCAGTGAGACCAGGCTGACGGTCATCGCGGCATGGCGCAGTGTTTGCGACGAGCTTCGCTGTCGGGCCCAGGACCACAGCAGGGGCAGCCAGCCGGCCAGGCAGACCGCCAGGGTCTTGTGGTTGGGTGTGAGCCCGGCGATGGCCTGGATCTCCACGATGTCGCCGGACTGGATCCGCATGATGCTGGTGAGCACCGACACCGAGGCGACCAGGCTCAGGCTGCTGATCACGATCACCTGGAGGATCCAGCGTCGGCGAAGGGTCGCCACGATCCACATCAGCCCGACACCATAGAGCAGGTAGCTCAGCACCGGCTTGCGAAGCAGGTAGTGGGTTGCCTGAGCGGGGTCCGCCGCGTGGCTGATGGACAGCAGGCTGGCGCCGAGCAAGCACATCCAGCCGGGCCAGCCTGGGGGCTCGGGCCTGTGGTCGGGGTCCCTCCAGACTCGCAGCAGCGCGACGGGAAGCAGGATCAGCGCGACGATGTCCGAGACCGGAGCGTTGGCGAACCAGATTCCGCCGCCAGGCAGCGGCAGCCTGAGCGACCCCTCCAGGCCGATGAAGGCGTGGGTGGCGTAGAGCACGGCCAGGGCTGCCAGGAGCAGGGCGGTCGCGATGGTCGGACCCACTCGCGAGCGGAAGGGCACGAAGGCTCCAGCCTTGGATGCTAGTCCGGCGCCGAGGAAGTGGAGGGACCGGTCAGCCGCCACCCTACGCCAAGCAGTCCCAGGCAGACGACGGCCGCGATCCACAGGACCGGGTCCAGCAGGTGGGTGGGTGGGCCCGGGCCCAGCTCGACGCACACCGCGGTGAGGCCGGCCAGCAGCGCCAGGCCGATGCTCTGTTGCCAGCCCTTGCCGCCCAGCCCCAGTCCGCTTGGGCCAAAGCTGCGGCTGAGCAGGACCAGATAGAGGGTCGGGATGAGGAGCATATCGAGCGTCGTCGCCAGGGCCAGGCCGGTGAGCCCCAGAGGACCGATGAACAGCGCGTTGAGCGCGGTGTTGACCAGCATGCTGGCGCAGCCCAGGACGAACACCAGGCGCAGGTTGCGCTCCATCACGTGGGCGCGCACGGCCAGGATCCCCAGCAGGTTCGGCAGCACGCCGGGCAGGTACCAGCCCAACAGGCTGGCCGTCGCGATGGTGTCGGTCCCCGTGAAGGCCCCGCGCTCGAAGAGCAGGGAGACCAGGACGGTGCGGCCGATGAACATGCCCGCCAGGACAGGCGAGGCCAAGGCGATGACCCACTGTAGGGATCGGATGACGCTGCGGCGGGCCTTTGGCGCCTGTCCGGTCGCGAAGAGGTTGGACCAGGTCGCGTAGGCGACCATCACCAGCGTGCTCTCCAGCAGGGTCTGGGGGATGACCCGCGCCCGGTCCGCATACTCCAGGGTCGCGACCGAGCCCGTGTTCAGGGTCGCGGCGAAGCCCTTGTCGATCACCAGGTTGAGGGCGACCAGGACCTCGCCCCCCAGGATCGGAGCCAGGTCGGCGACCACCCCACGCACGGCGGGGTCCAGCCGGGTCGTGAGCGTGGGGCGAATGCCGTCTCGGAACCACAGCACCGCGGCATAGAAGGCGGCCTGAACTGCCTCGCCCGCGACCAGTCCCCAGGGCAGCGCGTGGGGCCCCAGGCGGCCCAACAGCGCCCAGGTGAGGCCGATGACGGTGCTCGCCCGGATGACGGGCGTGAGCGCGACCTCGAAGAAGCGGCCATGGACCTCGCAGCCGACGCGCAGCACCGCGCCGGCCGTGGTCAAGACCATGAAGGGCAGCAGCTCCCACAAGAAGCGCTGAGCGAGGGCCACGGTGCTGGGGGTGAAGTCCGTGATGCGTGGCAACATCGGTCCCGCAGCCAGGCACACCAGGGTGCCCAGGGCCAGCGAGGCGAGGGCGGCCCAGACCAGCAAACCACCCACGAAGCCGGGCACCTGAGTCGGCGCGGCCGATCGCAGGCGAGACAAGGCGGGGGTGGCGGCCGTCCCCAGGCTGGTGCTGGCCAGCACCAGGGCGAAGGTGGGAAAGGCCAGCGCCCAGTACCAGGCGTCGGTCACGGGGCCCACGCCATACCAGGCGGCGATGGCGATGGGGATGAGGAAGGCCGCGCCTCGCGAGGCCAGGGCGACGGGCACCAGCAGCAGCGAGGTCCGTCCGACGCCCGACGCCAGCGAGGGTCTGGCCGGCCGGTCGGGAGGGAAGATCACCGCGCTCCTCGCCCCTTGAGCACCGCCGGCATCGTCTTGATCAGGATGACGATGTCCTGCCAGAAGGTCCAGTCCTGCACGTAGGCGATGTCGTGGTTCACCATCGCCTCGAAGCCCAGGTCGCTGCGCCCGGAGACCTGCCAGGACCCGGTGATGCCGGGCCGCACCTTTTGGCGCATGTCCATCCAGTAGCTGACCTCGGGGTTGCAGTCGGCGCCTTCCAGGTCAGCGGTGGGCAGGGGCCGCGGCCCGACCAGGTTCATGTCCCCGCGGATCACATTCCAGAGCTGTGGCAATTCGTCGATGCTGTACTTGCGGATGAAGTGCCCGAAGGGCGTGATGCGGGGGTCGTCTCGCATCTTGAAGAGCACGCCATCGGCTTCGTTGGCGTCGTCGAGCTCGCGGCGCATGGCCTCGGCGTTGACCACCATCGACCGGAACTTGAAGAAGGGGAAGA
>JAADHA010000688.1 GCA_013152105.1 Oligoflexia bacterium
GTGATCGATGCCGTCCAGCGTCCAGGTCGCGTCACCACTGACCCGCGCCCAGTCCGCGGTGCAGTCCCCCACGATTTCAAAGGCGAAGTCCGCGAGGGTCGTATCACCGCTGGCATCGGTGACCTTGCCGGTGACCAGGACCGGGCTTGCCGTGACGATGGTCAGCACCAGGCGCGCGTCGTCCAGGCCGGCCAGACGAACCGGTGCGGCACCGACCTGGATCGTCGTCAGGTACGAATAGCTGTCAATCACGGGATCGCCGATGACTTCGGAGAGGCCCTTGCTTAGCGGCAGATCCGAGCCCACGGTGAGGTCCGACCAGGTCCCTTCCCTGGTCGCCACGCAGGCATCGGCCGACAGCGCACCGAGCGCCATCGTCCCCTGGATGGCCGGAGACATCAGCGCCGAGGTCTCGTCTCCATAGGCGGCCTGGAGTCTGGACATCGTCCCGAGGTCGGCCACGCATCCAGACCCGAACAGGACCCAGAGCAAGAGGCCAGCCCCGAGGTGGCCACCTGAGGTCGTGCTTCGCTTCATGCAGAGGTCTCCGCTACAGGGCCATCGAGTACAGGGCCGTCGAGTACAGTGCCATCGAGCAGCTTGAGCAAGGCGGCCTGATCCAGGATCTGGACACCGAGGCGCTGTGCCTTGGTCAGCTTGCTTCCAGCGGCTTCGCCAGCCACCACATAGTCCGTCTTCGAGCTCACCGAGCCACTGACCTTGCCCCCGGCTGCCAGAATGTGCGCCTTGGCCTGGTCTCGGGACAAGGTCGGGAGGGTGCCTGTGAGGACCAGGACCCGCCCCTGAAGCGGCCGAGCTGCCGCGGTGTCGCGGGCTTCGACCGGCGGAAAGGCCACGCCAGCGTCACGAAGGGCCGCGATCTGCTGGCGATTGCCGGCGTCCGCGAAGAAGTCCAGCACGCGTGAAGCGACATCCGGCCCGACCCCGTTCACAGCGGTCAGCGTGGCTTCGTCGGCCGACATCAGCGCGTCGATGGACCCCAGCGCAGCGACCAGGTCACGGGCGGTCGCTTCGCCCACAAGCGGGATCCCCAGGGCAAAAACGACTCGATCCAGCGGCCGCTCCCGGGCCTGGTCGATCGCCCGGAGCAGCTTCTTCGCCGACCGCTGCGCCATGCGCTCCAGGCCCACGAGCTGCGGCAGGGACAGGGAAAAGAGGTCCGCGGGACGACGCACCAATCCCGCCTGGACCAACTGGGCGATCAGCTTCTCGCCCAGGCCATCAATATCCATGGCCCGCCGACCGGCAAAGTGCTTGAGCGCCGCCTGGAGCTGCGCGCTGCAGCCCAACCGGTTCACACAGCGGATGGTCACCTTTTCCGGCTGGTCGGGGTTGGCTTCACGGACCAGCGCTTCTGAACACACCGGGCAGGATCGCGGGTAGGACCAGGCAGGCCAATCCAGGCGACCCGGTTGGTCGATGACGCCCAGGATCTGGGGGATCACATCGCCCGCCCGCTGGAGAACGACGATATCGCCCCGCCGCAGCCCCGTCCGCACGGGCACACCATCGGGGTCGACCAGGGGTTCCTGCTGTGCGTCAGCGAAGAGCGCCTGGTCGCGGGCCATCTGGTCTTCATTGTGGAGCGTGGCATGGCGCACCGTGACCCCGCCCACCCGCACGGGCTCGATCTCGGCCACGGGGGTGACCACGCCGGTCCGACCCACACTGAAGGCCACCGCCAACAGCGGCGCCTGGACGCGGTCGGGCGGGTACTTGTAGGCGATGGCCCACCTGGGGCTACGGGTCAGAAAGCCCAGCGCGTCCTGCAAGGCCAGGTCGTCCACCTTGAGCACCGCGCCGTCGATCTCATAGGGCAGATCGTGGCGACGGCGCCCGAGATCCGAGACCGCCAGGATCGCCTCTTCGATGCCCTGACAGACCCGGTTGTGGCGGTTGATGCGGAAGCCCAGGCGCGCCAGACGCATCAGCAGTGTGCTGTGGCTTGGCGCCGCAGAGGCCGGAATCCCCTGCCCGGCCGAGTGCGCGATGAACAGCAGCGGGCGCCGCGCGGCCACCGAGGGATCGAGCTGGCGAATGGTGCCCGCCGCGGCGTTGCGTGGGTTCTCAAAGGTCTTCTGCCCGGCATCTTCCCGGCGGCGGTTCATCTCCAAGAAACCGTCCAGATCGAAGAGCACCTCGCCACGCACCGTGAGGAAGGCCGGCGGCTGCCCCTCTTCACGCAAGCGCAGGGGCACCGAGGGGATGGTGCGGACCGTGTGGGTCACGTCCTCGCCAGTGCGGCCGTCTCCGCGGGTGCCCGCGCTGACCAGCACGCCGTCCTGGTAGACCAGCTCCATGGCCAGGCCGTCGAGCTTGGGTTCGACGATGTAGGGCAGCATCTGCGGTGCGTCATCCCCGAGCTGACGCCGGATGCGTGCGTCGAAGTCCATGAGCTCGTCGGCGCTGAAAGCGTTGCCCAGCGACAGCATCGGCACGGTGTGCTCGAACTTGGGCAGTCCCTCGACCGGAGGCCCACCCACCCTGCTGGTCGGGCTGTCCGGACGCCTCAGGCCAGGGAAACGGGCCTCCAAGACCTCGAGCTCGCGGAAGAGCAGATCGTACTCACGGTCACCGATCTCGGGCCGACCAAGCACGTGGTACAGGTGGCCGTGATGGTTGAGTTGCTCTACCAGGCTGTCCACGCGCAGGGCAGCCTGCTGTGCACTCCAGTCCACTCCGTCGGCCATGGCCACACCCTCCTCGGACCCCGACTCTATCCTGGAAGACTCGATGACCAGCACCCGTCAGATCTTTGAGAACATGCCCGCCCGTTACATCCCCTCGCCCGGAATGGCGACCCGCAGCTTCTACTTCAGCGTCGGTGACGAGCGCTGGACGGTCATCATGCACGCAGACCACTGCGAAGCCTCGCCCGGAAAGACCGTCGACCGCGCCGACGTGGTCCTCAAGTGCGACCCCAAGCTCTTCGAGAAGATGGTCCTGCAAGGCAAGAATCCCGGCCCACTCGACATCGCGCGCGGAAAGATCAAGACGAACGACCCCAACGGCCTGCGGGCCCTGCGGGAGCGCTTTCGGATCTGATCACGCCTGGTCAAGGCCCACGGAAACGCGGCGCAGCTCAGCCAAGCAGAGCCGCCAGCGCGGGCGCCCGCAGCGTCACATGGGGCGCGCCATGAGACCGGATCCGCTTGATCAGTCCAGCCGCCAGCAGCATCGTGTCCGTCTCATCCCACTCGGTATCGGGCCCATCCTTGGCCAACATCGCCAGCCGGTCAGCCAGCTCACCCAGGGCAGAGACGATGTCCAAGGCGCCACGCATCTCGTCGGCGGCCGGGCCCATGCTGTGCAGGATCAGGTCCGCATCCAGGCGCGGGCCGCGCTTGGCGACCAGCTCGGCGACCGCTTCGACGACCGCGGGGATCCCGCCGGTGAAGCGCGCCAGGCCCTGCACTCGGCGGCGAGACAGGGGGCCACATCGCGCCACGATCGACGCGATGGTCTCCGCCTCGGAGTAGTCCTCCAGCTCGATCTCGTGCAGCTCGGGCTGGCTCAACCAGGCGGGGCGCTCCGCACCGGCCAGCAACAGCACCACCCGCAGGCCCTCGGGATGACGGCCGCGGTAGGCGCTCCACTCGTCGACCAGATCGGCCAGGGCGTCGACCGGCGTGTGCTCGATGCCGTGCAGCATGAGCGCGAGACGGTGGCGAGATGTCTGGTGGGCATCCTCGAGGGACTCTTCTATGCCAGCCCGAAAACCCTGGCGATCGATGGCCGTTGACAGGGAATCACCCAGCCTGCTGCCCTGACCGAGTTGCCCAAGGACCTGCAACATGAAGGGCCAGGTCTCGGCCAGACTGCGACTGCGCAGCGCCCGAAAGCCGACGGTGCGGCAGCCGATGGCGGGCTCACCTACCGCCAGGTCCAGGGCGATGTCTTCGAGAAAGCGCGGCGGCTGACTCCACCGTCGCGTCACGACGAAGACCGGCTCCATGCGCCGCAGACAGGTCCGAATCTGCCGCGCCGTCCGGCCCCGCAGCGCAGTCTCCAGGAAGTGCTGGTCGGGATCGAAACGCGGCGCGGCCTGGCGCCCGGGCCCGGTCAGAGAGGCCATGCGCATTCGGCGATCAATCCGCGTCTGGCCGAGAGGATGATGGTCGTCGGGTGTTGGCGGAGCTGCGCTTGGGAGAACTGCGCTTGGGGGAACGGTGGCGGACATGGGGTCACCGGGTTCTTGCGCCGCCTGGAGAGCGATGCAAAGAGACTCTAGGTGACAAGTCTCGCGATGTCAATGCAATGGTTGATGCTTTACCCTAGACATTTGCGTCAAGTCGGCATATGATGCGGCCCATGAGTGGTCGCCGCCCCCGGTCCGAGCTGGTCCCCAACGCGAACAACCCGCGTCTGTTGCTGCGTCTGGTGGGCTTCATCGCGACCGGCATTCGTCGCCCCGGGCCGCTGGCAGAGGTGCTCGAGGTCGAACTTCGCACCGT
>JAADHA010000333.1 GCA_013152105.1 Oligoflexia bacterium
CACCTCGAGACCCGCAGGCCCCTCGACGAGCTCGAGCTTGCGGTGGTCCGTCGAGACCTGGCCCGACCCGGCGAGGTCAGCGCCGAGCTCGTGGATGCCTTGCGCTACGTGCTCTCCTTCGGGCGCCTGACCGAGGTGCGCAACATCGACGGCGAGGACATCGACCTGACCGAGCAACTGGCCCCCCATCGCTGGCGGGTGCTCGAAGCGCTGCGCCCCTCCCTGGGCAAGGACGCCCGGGATGACTCGTTGTGGGGCGCGATTCGCCAGTTGCCCGCGCTGGTCGAGGCCACCCGCCTGCAGCGCAGCCGGGTGCTCGAAGGCTGCACCTTGGACCGCGACAGCCTGGAAGCCGAGATCACGACCCGGCAGCTCGTCGTGGCGGCCGGGGGCGGTGGTGGCGCCGGCTATGGCTACGCCGGGGCCTTCACCCTGCTTCACCGCAAGGGCTTGCAGCCCGAGCTGTTGGCGGGGACCTCGATCGGCAGCTTGATGTGCCTGTTCCGGGCTCGCCGCCGGATCTTCGACGGCGCGCCCATGTTCGCCGCGGCCAGACGCCTGTCCTGGCAGAGGGTCTTTCGCGTGCTCGACGCCGACAGCCGCTACGGCATCCCGGCCACCTTGCGCCTGTACCTGCGCGCCGCCATCGGCAGCCTGCTGCGCGATCCCAGCGGCCAGCCCCTCACCTTCCAGACCACGGAGATCCCCCTGCTGATCGTGGCGACCGGGATCACCGTGGACGCCTTGAAGCACGACCTGGGTTGGTACGAGCGCTTCATGGATGACGCGGTCGAGCCGGGGGTCGTGCTGCGTCGCTCACGTCTGGCGCGGCTGTCTCGCCTGGTCGGCATCTTCCGCGAGTTCATCGACCAGCCCGAATTGCTCCACGAGGTCGTGTTCGGCGCCGACCCGCTGACGATGACCGCGGATTGTCTGGACGCCGCGGGCTTCAGCTCGGCCGTACCCGGTGTCATCCACTACGACATCTATCGCGACGACGAGCGGATGAAGCGTCTGCTCGACCAACTCTACGGGCGCTACGGCATCACGCGCCTGACCGAAGGCGGCGTCGTCAACAACCTGCCGGCGCGCCCCGCCTATGCCGAGGTCATGCGCGGGCGCATCACCCGCCGCAACCCCTTCATCCTGGCGATGGACTGCTTCGCACCCTCGGCCCGGGGCCTGGCCTGGCTGCCGCTGCAACAGGTTGCGCGGCCCAATGTTCGGGCCAACCTGCCCTATGCTCACCTCTACTTCGCGCTGGGTCGCAAGCTCTCGCCCATCAATCTGGTGCCATCGGTCGACCAGATCTTCGCCGCCATGCGGTGGACCATGGAAGAACTCGAGCCCCGGATCCCCTTCATCCAGCGGGTCTGCGGCGGCTTTCGCGTGCTACGGGATCATCCGCTGCGCGCGTGATCCCGCCCGTTTCGCTGCCCGTCCAATTACCACCTTCCGCGGCCGGGCTTTTCGGGTAGAAGCGACGGATGGACCCCGACAGCCCCTCCCAGGCGCTCCCACCGCGGATCGTGCTCTTCGACGGCACCTGCGGCTTCTGTGACGCCACGGTTCGGTGGCTGTTGGACCACGACGTGGATGGGCGCCTGTTCTATGCCCCGCTCCAGGGCAGCTCCGCCCAGCAGATCCGAGAGCGCCACCCCGCCATGCCCCCGGACCTGGACAGCCTGGTCTTCGTGGAGACCAGCCCTCGTGGGCGCGAGCGCGTCTACTGGTACAGCCGTGCCGTGCTGGGGATCAGCAAACACCTGCCGCTGCCCTGGCGTCTGGCTCGCCTGGGCTGGCTGGTGCCCTGGTTCCTGCGCGACCTGGGCTACCGGGTCTTTGCCCGGTTTCGCTACCGGATCTTCGGGCGGGTGGACGCATGTCGTGTTCCCGCCCAGATCCAGCGTTCTCGCTTCCTGCCCTGAATTCGCGGGGCCGTGGCGCAGCGAGGGGCCCCGTCCCTGCGATACTGTGCGTCTGTGCCTTCTACCGCGCCACGAAACCCGCCTCGGACATCCGACAAAGCATCGCCGACGGTGACCATGATCCGTGCGAACGATGAACCGGAGTCCGCGGGTCTGGCCGCCACTCGCGGGCTCACGACGCTGTGGGTCCATCGCTCGCTGTTGTGGGCTTTTGTGCTGCGTGACCTGCGGCATCGCTACACCGGCAGCTCGCTCGGCTTCTTCTGGACCGTCGTCACACCGCTCTTGGAACTGATCACCTACACCTTCGTCTTCCACGTCATCATGGGCGTGCGCTTCGTCGAGGGCGGGGGCGGCACCCACTATGCGCTGTTCCTGTTCAGCGGCATGATCACCTGGTACGCCGTGTCCGACGGCCTGGCTCGCGCCACCACCGCCATCACCGAGAACGGGCACCTCATCAAGAAGGTCAACTTTCCGATGGAGGTCCTGCCTGGGGCCATCATCGCCAGCGCGGTGCTCAACCAGTGCATCCGCCTGGGTCTGCTGGCCCTGGCCAGCCTGGCGCTGGGGCGCGGCTTGTCGTGGACCTTTCTGTTGGTGCCCTTCGCCGTCGCGGTCGAGGCCGCCTTTGTGCTGGGCGTCGGCATGCTGCTCAGCGTGACCGCGGTCTTCTTCAAGGACACGGTGCATTGGGTGAAGGCCATCCTGTTGCTGTGGATGTTCGTCACGCCCATCTTCTACCCGGCCAGCAACTACCCCGAACAGTTCAAGCTTTTGCTGCTGCTCAATCCCCTGGCTCACCTGGTCGGCGTCTTCCACGAGCTGATCCTCAACCAGCGCCTGCCCCACCCGCACTCGGTCATCGTGATCATCGTGATGTCCGCCTTGTCCCTGGCCATCGGCAGCTCGGTCTTCCGCCACCACCGCGACCGCTTCGCCGACCTGGTGTGAACCTCCTCCGCGAAAGGACCCCGTGAAGCAGACCCTCCGCAACGTGCTCTTGCTGGTCTCGGCGCGCTACCCCCTCGTCCAGCTCTTGACCTACGAAGAAGAACGAGTCGAGCGCACGCTGGACCGGGCCGCGACGGCCGATGGGCTGGCCGTCTATCGGTGGCGCGCCACCGTGGGGCTGGTCGGCCCGGATGGCCAGACCGTGTCGGGTACGCGCCTGTGTGATGACGCCTTGACGCACATCATGGGGCGGACCGAACCGGCGCTCTTCCTTTTCTTCGATCTCCATCCATTCCTGGGCCAGCCGAGGGTGGTGCGGCTGCTGCGCGACTTGTCACAGTGCATGGGTCCGCGCGGGCAGGCCATCATCATGGTGGGCCATAAACAGCGGGTCCCGCCCGAGCTGGAGAAGGACATCGCGGTCGTCGACGTGCCGCTTCCGCGCCGGAAAGACATCGGGCGCCTGCTGGGGGCGCTCACCAAGGCCGAGGGGCTGGACCTGCCGACCGAGCGCTTCGACCAGTTCGTGGGCGGCAGCCTGGGGCTGACCGAGCGCGAGATCAAGCGGCTGTACGCCCGCATCCTGCTGGCTGGCGGCCGGTTCACCGACGACGACCTCGCCCAGCTCGCCATCGAGAAGCGGCAGGCCATCCGCAAGAGCCGCTACCTCGAGTTCTGGGACCGCACGGGTTCCATCCGCGATGTCGGGGGTATGGACAATCTCAAGCGGTGGCTGGACCTGCGCTCGCTGGCCTTCTCCCAAGAGGCGCGCGACTTCGGCCTGCCCCAGCCCTCGGGTCTTTTCATGCTCGGCGTGCAGGGTTGCGGCAAGTCGCTGATGGCCAAGGCGGTCGCTGACCTGTGGCGCTTTCCGTTGTTGCGACTGGATGTCGCCGCCGTGTTCAGCAGCGGGCAGGAAGAGCAGAGCCTGCGCAACACCATCAAGATCGCCGAGAGCCTGGCTCCCGTCGTGTTGTGGATCGATGAGCTGGAGAAGGGCTTCATGACCCAGGACGCCCGAGGTGGCGAGGGCCTGGGCACCTTCCTGACCTGGATGCAGGAAAAGCAGGCACCGGTCTTTGTGGTCGCGACCGCGAACGAGGTGCGGGTGCTGCCGCCCGAGCTGCTGCGTAAGGGTCGCTTCGACGAGATCTTCTTCGTCGATCTCCCCAATGTGCATGAGCGCCTGGAGATCCTGGAGATCCACCTGCGCCAGCGCAAACGCGACCCCGAACTGTTCGATCTGACCCGGCTGGCCGAAGAGACCGAGAAGTTTTCGGGGGCCGAACTTGAACAGCTCGTGGTGGGGGGGCTCTTCGCCGCCTTCGCCGACGGTCGCGCCCTGGACGATGGCGACCTGGTCGACGCCAGCCGCGACATGGTGCCCCTGGCCGTCACCATGGATGATCGCCTCAAGGAGCTCCGCGAGTGGGCCCACACCCGCGCCCGCCAGGCCAGCACCGACCGTCGGCGGATCGACTTCTTCGAAGAGTGGGAAGAGGTTGGCTAGAAGACGGTCGGCCCGTGCTCCAGCTTCGATGGAACGCGCCCCTTTTCCATTAGGATCTTCCATTAGGATC
>JAADHA010000530.1 GCA_013152105.1 Oligoflexia bacterium
CGCCGGACCCAAGCCGCCCCGCAAGAGCGACTTCATCGATCCCATCGTGACCCGCAGCATCTTCGACTCCACCAAGGTCGGCAGCACCAGCTCAGGCGACGATGGTGAGAACGGCGCAGAGGGCGGTGAAGCCAAGAGCGATATCGACGCGACCCTGCTGGCCACCGTCGTCGCCGACCCGGCGCAGTACAGCTCGGCCCTCATCTCCCACAAGGGTGGTGAAGATGCCACGGGCTACGGCATCGGCGACAGTCTCTTCGGTGAGGGCACGGTCGTCAGCGTCGAACCTCGCCGCGTGATCATCGAGCGCAATGATGGCAGCCGCGAGTACATCGCGATGGACCTGGACGCCAAGGTCCAGAAGTCGACCGGTCGAGTCCTGCGCAATGCCAAGGACGACAGCGAAGACGGCGTCGAGAAGGTCAGCGACACCAAGTTCATCGTGGACGCCGACCTGATCGAAGAGGCGATGAAGAACCCCGAGAAATTGGCCAGCCAGATCCGCGTGTCGCCCCACAAGGACGCCAGCGGGACAATCGACGGCTACCGGCTCTCCGGCATCCGCCGCAACTCCCTGTTCAAGAAGCTGGGAATCAAGAACGGCGATGTCGTACACGCCGTCAACGGCCAGTCCCTGACCAGCATGTCGTCGGCCATGAGCGCCTACGAGTCCCTGCAAAACGACAAGAACTTCAGCTTCGATGTCACGCGCCGAAACAAGCGTAACACCTACGAATACGAGATCCGCTGACGCCGCGAGGCCATCACGCCATCCCGGCACCGAGGAACCCATGCTGCCGCCCCTTCCATTGATTATCCCACCCTCCCGCGTCCCCGAGCTGGGACGCTGGCTGAGGCGCGTCGCGCTGCCGGCCGTGCTGGTGCTGTCAAGTCCCGCACTCGGCGCCGGCCAGGTCCCATCTGGGGGCAACGCCGGTAGCACCAGCAAGTCCAAGACGGACGCTGGGGACAGCACCACGGACAGCGCCACGGACAGCGCCGCGAAAAGCACTGCGGACAGCGCCACGGACAGCGCCACGGACAGCGCCACGAAAGATGCCTCCACCAGCAGCCCCAGCCAGTCACGGAGCAAGCCACCTGTGCTCCAGGGCCGCAGCACCCAGGTCACCATCGACTTCGTCGACACGCCGATCACCGACCTCGTCAAGTACTTCGCCGATATCACCGGCCGCAATTTCCTGTTGACAGACGACCTGAAGGGCAAGGTCACCATCATCAGCCACCGCCCGGTCAGCGTGGGCGAAGCCTATGAGGCCTTCCTCTCCGCCCTCGAGAGCGCCGGCTACACGACCGTGAAGGTCGGCCAGCTCACCAAGGTCATCCCCACCAGCAGCGCCGCCAATTCACCGGTCAACGAGTACTACCAGGGCAACATTCCCTATACCGACAACTACGTCACGCAGATCATCCAGCTCGACAACGTCAGCGTCGGTGATGTCAGCAGCGTAGTGAAAGAGCTGGCGGGCTCCAAAGCCAAGGTCATCGCCTACTCACCGACGAACACGCTCATCATCACCGACAGCGCGGTCAACATCCGGCGGGTCTACCGCATCGTCAGTCAGCTCGACGTGGCCGCCCCCAAGGCGAACCTGCGGATCTTCCCGATCCAGCACGCCCAGGCGGCTGAAGTCCAGAAGGTGATCCAAGAGATCTACGGCGACGATTCCACAGACAAGTCCACCACCAACAACAGCTCCAGCAGCAACCGGCGCAGCCTCAGCAGCAGGCGAAGCAGCCGGCGAGGCCGGGACTCGGACTCCAAGGCATCCAGCGGCAACGCATCCTCCACGACGGTGGGCAAAGAAGGCAGCTTCATCAAGAAGATCATCTCGGATGAACGTACCAACTCCATCATCGTGCTGGCCAACGACGCGGCCATGGAGAAGATCCAGGACCTGGTCATCCAACTCGACATCGACGTCGACCCCCAGAGCCGCGCCCAGATCCGCGTCGTCTACCTGGAGCATGCCAAGGCGGCGGATGTGGCCCAGGTGCTGTCCAACCTGTCCGAGAATGGCAACTCCAGCTCGAACAGCAGCAGCCGCATCAACAACAGCCGCAACAGCCGCAACAGCCGGACCGGCGCGCGCGGCGGGACACCTCCCGGTTCACCAAGCGACGCCACCGAGACCGGCACCGTCGCGGCCCTCGACGGGGGCGTGCGGATCACCAGCGACGAGAACACCAACTCCCTGGTCATCGTCGCGACTCCCGACCAGTTCGAGATCCTCAAGCAGGTCATCGACAAGCTGGACATCCGCCGCAAGCAGGTCTTCGTCCAGGCCGTGATCCTGGAGATGGCCAGCGACGACTCTCGCGAATTGGGACTTGGGCTACACGGCGGAGTCCCGGGAAGCGACGGTGATCTAACCATCGGCTCAGGCCAATTCGGCGGCAGCTCCCTGGGACTCTCGACCGCCTCCCTGTCGGGTCTGGCCCTGGGAATCTACGGCAAGCCCGTCACGGTCACCGTGCCCAACCTCACCGACGGCACGACCTCAGAGTTGACCATTCCCGCCTTCGGCATCGCCCTCAACGCGCTGGCCACCAACACCGCGATCAACATCGTCGCGACCCCCGAGATCATGACGATGGACAACGAAGAAGCCAAGATCATCGTCGGCCGCAACATCCCCTTTCCCGTGACCTCCGGCGTCGACAACAACAACAACCCGCTCATCACCTACCAGCGTGAAGATGTCGCCACCACGCTGAAGGTGACCCCGCAGATCAACGAATCCAACTACGTCACGCTGGAGCTCTTCCAAGAAGTGACCGAGGTCGAGGCCGACAACAGCGGCCTGGATGTCACGACCGCCGGCTTCATCACCAGCAAGCGCTCGGCAGAGACCACCGTCGTGGTCAAGGACAACCAGACCGTCGTCATCGGCGGCCTGATCGGCAGCACCGAGAACAAGATCGAGACGAAGTTCCCCATCCTGGGCGACCTGCCGCTGATCGGCAAGCTGTTCCGGGGCGAGAGCACGACCGACCGCAAGACCAATCTGCTCATCTTCCTGACCCCCCACATCATCGAGGAACCGGCTGATCTCGAAGAGGTCTACCGGATCAAGTGGGCACAGCGCGAAGAGTTCATCCGGCGCTTCTACGGCAAGAGCCGCGACCAGCAGGAATTCGAGCTGGCGTCGCTGCTGCAGTACTCGATGAACCGGGTCGATGAACCCAGCCCCTGGCGCACGAAGGTCCCCCGGGAAGTCGACACCACGGCGATCGGTGTCCTGCAACCAGCCGGAACGGTGATCGGCGACGCCAGCCGCAGCATGGGGGATCCCATCGTGGCGCCCGTGCAGGGCGACCAGGGCGACCAGGGCGACCAGGGCGACGACGGCACCATTCCTGTCGACAACCAGTAACCGGAGCATCTGTGGGCATTCGACGCGAGCCGCTCCAGGACATCCTCCTCCGCCAGGGGGTCCCCCAGGACGTGCTGGATCAGGCTCAGATCCAGGCCGACAAGGCCGGCCTGGATCTGGTCGAGGGCCTGGCTCGCTCACAGGATATCGACGAAAAGCTGCTGGCACGCTCCCTGGCGACCCAGACCGGCCTGCCGGTCCTCGACCAGGTCGACATCGACCGGGTCGATCCGGCACGGGTGCGCGCCCTGCCCCTGGGCCTGGCCCGTGAGTCGGGCGTGCTGCCCTTGTGGGACAACGACGACGGCAGCGTGCTGGTCGGCATCTCCTCGCCCGCTGCCCTGTCCAGCCTGGACGATCTGCGGATCGTCTATGGCCGGCCGGTGCGCCCGGTCCTGTTGGCCCCCGGGGTGCTGCGCGACGCGACCAACAAGGCCTACGATATGGCCAGCCAGACCGCCAGCGCGGTCATGGAGCAGATCCACGAAGAACAAGGGGACCAGGGCGACGACCTGACCCTGGCCGAGGACCTGCTCGACGATCCGAACCAGGCCCCGATCATCCGCTTCGTCAATTCGCTCTTGACCCAGGCCACCAAGGAGCGAGCCAGCGACATCCACATCGAACCCTTCGAAAAAGAGCTGGCCGTGCGCTTCCGAGTCGACGGTGTGCTCTACGAGGTCGTCAAGCCGCCCCGACGGCTACAGGCCAGCATCGTGTCCCGGGTCAAGATCATGGCCGGGCTCAACATCGCCGAGAAACGAATCCCCCAAGACGGCCGGATCCGCACCCGCATGGGCGGCCGCGAGATCGACATCCGGGTCAGCACGATGCCAGTCCGCCACGGCGAACGGGTGGTCATGCGGCTGCTGGAGAAGGGCGCCGTGTTCTCGCTGGATGGCGTCGGGATGGGTCCCGAAAACCTCAAGCGCTTCCGCAAGCTGATCCGCCTCCCCCACGGCATCATCCTGGTCGCTGGCCCCACGGGCTCCGGCAAGACCACGACCCTCTACAGCGCCCTGTCCGAGATCAACACGCCCGAAAAGAACATCCTCAC
>JAADHA010000472.1 GCA_013152105.1 Oligoflexia bacterium
AGCACCGCAGAGGCGAAGTCCTTGCCCAGGGTGGCCAGCCGCTCGCGCAGGGGGGCGGGGTAGCTCTCGACCAGCATGGCGAAACGCACGCGAGGATCGGTAGAGGGCAAGCTCCACAGCGGATCGTCACCCTCAGGCACCACGACGTCGGCGGCGTCCTGGGCGACCTTTGCCTGCTGGCGGGCCTCGGCGCGGATCTGGCGGGCCTCGCGGCGGACCTCGCGGATTTGCCGGGAGCTGGCGCCGAACTGCTGGGCCATCTCCAGGTGTTGCAGGCCGCCCTCCTCGTCCAGGCTGGTGAAGAAGGCCAGCGCTTCATTCAAGTTGAGCTGGACCAGGGCTTCGAGGGCCTGGGCCAGCACCGCCGCGGCCTGTGGGTGGTCGATGTCGAGCACCTCGAGGCGGGCTTCATTGGCTTCGCCGCTGGCGAGGAGTTCTCGAGCGCGGGCAACACGTTCTTCTGGCGTGTAGACACCGAACAGGCGGCCGAGAAAGCCCATCAGTCAACCTCTTCGTTCGTGGGCCACTCGTCGAGATCGTCGTACTCGTCCAGGCTGTCTTCGTCGTCTTCTTCGTTTTCTTCGTCTTCTTCGTCTTCTTCGTCGTCGTCCATCCAGGGCCAGGCGCCGTAGCGTCGCAGCTCATCGAGGAAGGTGAGGGTGCGAGGGTCGACCCGGTCGACGAAGAGCACGCCGTCGAGGTGGTCGCACTCGTGCTGGGCGACCGTGGCGGCGAAACCGTGCAGCTCCAGGTCAACGGGCTGTCCGTCGCGGTCCGTGGCCAGAACCCGCACCGCGACCGGCCGAGCGACCGCACCCCGGATCCGCGGAAGCGAGAGGCAGCCTTCCAACCGGACCCGCACGTCTTCGGTCAAGGCTTGGACCTGGGGGTTGATCCAGACGTGCACACCCTGGCCATCATCCAGGTTCACGACGACGATACGCACGGCTTGGTGGACCTGCGGAGCGGCCAGGCCAGCGCCGTCGCAGGCATCGACGGTCTCGAGCATATCGTCGATCAGGCGCTGCACGGCTTCGGACGCGATGAGCCCGTCGGGCACGGGCACAGCGACCATTCGGAGGACAGGATGCCCCATGAGGGCGACGCGGAGGATCGACATGGCGCTACGCTAACCTCCTGATGCTTGCCTTGGCCTTGCGGCCACCATACAAGCGGGTCCCCTCACGGGCACCCTGGAGACCCCAATGGCCGACCCTACTGATATCTGGGAAGACAACATCGGCGGAACCGTCGTGATCGATGGCAAAAAGGTCGGCTTCTATGTCGACAAGGAGTGCATCCTGTGCTCCGTCTGCTCGGATGCGGCGCCAAACAACTTCCGCATGAGCGATGACGAAGACCACGACATCGCCTACAAGCAGCCCGAAAACGACGAGGAACTGGCACAGTGCTACGAAGCCATGGAGAACTGCCCGGTCGAAGCGATCGGCGACGATCTCGACGGCTGAGCTGAGCTGAGTTCAGCGCCGCCCCGACAAGGCGCGCTGGCTGCTGGCGATGGCGACCTCGGCTTGACGGGTCACTTGCTGAAGATGCGGCTCAGGCTTGAGCGTCTCGTCCAGATCGATCTTGCGATCCCAGCCCTGGCTGACCCGGCCGTCCTCTACGTGAAGGCGCAGCTCGCCCAGGCGCATGGTCTGGTCGTGGCTACGCACCCACACCGCATCGCCGACGCGAAAAGGCGCCGTGAAGTCGCGGTGGGCGTTGGCGTCGATGACCACGTCGACCAGCCCCTGCTGCGCCAGCGATCGCGCGGCGTCTGGGGCAGCGAGTGACAAGAGCACCACCAGATCCACGTCCTGGGCATGAGCCGCGATCACCGCGCGCGCCGCGTCGACAGGCTGCGCGCTGGTCCACCCGCTCGGTGTCATCCAGTCGGGGCCGGGTGCGGCGATTCCCGTGATGCCAACCACGAGATCACCCGTGTCTATCTGAATCCAGGGCGCAACCCCGTCGTGTCGGAGGTTCGCGCTGAGCAGCGGCAGCGCGCTGGCGTCGACCTGCCGGAGGGCGAGCATATCGCCATTCGCCAGGTTGACGGCGTCAGGGTGCAGTGCGTCCAGGCCGCGGACCATCCACGCATTGCGCTGGGACGCGTCGGCACGCGGAGCGCCGTCGAGGGCAGTGCCAGGGTCCAGCCAGCTTCCGGTCTGAAGCAGCAGCACCGGGACCTCGGCCGAGGCGGCGCGGACCGCGTCCCGGTAGGCTGCGACCCGGGCCAGCCCACCACGAGGCCGCACCTTGCAGCCGCAGGGCCCCAGGACACCGGCCTCTTCTCCGCCGTAGAGCAGGATCAGGTCCGCGCCATCGTCGGCGACAGCCCGCCCGGCCGCCGAGCCCTGAGTCACCAGTTCGCCCCGCAGCCCGTCTTCTTCGGCGGTGAGGCGGGTGCTGATGGGGCCGTGTGCCGCGCGGTGGGCACAGGCTGAGGCCGTGAGCAGGCCCCACAACAAGGCGAGACAGGTAAAAGCCTGTGTGCGGACCGGGCCGGAGGTCGTGGTCATGCCCGCAACCTACCCGGCCCAGGCGGCGAGGGTGCGGATCGGGCGCATACAGGCGGAGAGGTGGACGGCCTCGAAGCGGGCCGGGTCGATCTCGGCCAGCTTCTCCAGGCGACCTCGAGGGCGGGAGTTGATCTCGATGAGGTGGGGTCGAGCCTGGTCGTCGATGACGACATCGACCCCGAACTCGATGGCCAGGTCGCCGCCTGGGGTCGCGCCCAGCGCCCGACAGGCACGGTCGACCAGCTCGGCCACGGCCGCCTGGGTGTGCGCGTCGAGCACATCGGCGGCCAGACGAAGCCGAGCCCCTCGCGACGCGTTGACGACCGGGTCGGTGGCGCTCTCGCGGGCCACGCCGAGGGACTGGACCCAGCCCCCGTCGGCCTTACGCTGGGCCAGGACCCGCACGCTGCGCCCCGCCAGGCCAGGGGGCGGGCTCACGGCACACTGAAGGATCGCATCCTCGTCCTGGTCGAGCAGGGCGCGAACCCGCGCCGGAAGCGGATCACCGGGAACAACCCGCCGTACGCCAGCACCCAGCGAACCAAAGCGAGGCTTGAGAAAGGCAGCCCCCCACTCGGCCAGGCGGTCCGCGAAGCGCTGGGGATCGTGCTCTAGCGGCGGCATGGGCACGTCAGCCGAGGCCATGGCCTGCTGGGTCCGTAGCTTGTCGCGACACAGCGCAGTGATCCGCGGAGGGTTGGCCAGCGCCTTGCCACCCAGGTTGGCGACCATGGCGGCGTACACATCGGCCCGGCCTTGGCTGGGGAAGCGGTCGTAGAAGGCCGCCGGGGCGAGGTCCGCGGCCTCCCAGCGATCCGCGCGGGCGATGTGGCCGACAAGCCGTCCCTGGCGGACCTGATCGCCGAACACGACCGTGATCCCCTCTCGGTGGAGCGCCAGCGCGGCGCGTCCAATGGGGCGGTCGCGCGGCCGGTCGGTGGGAGGGCCGGGGCGTGTCGGCACCAAGACGGCGATGACCATGGCGCGTTCCTCTGGAGGTCGATCCCTCGTTACCCTGTCTGAGTGCTGACGGCGGGGCGCGGCCTGTCCCGGCGGGCCATGTCCGTGGCCCTGATCCCGTGAATCCGAATAGTTGACGCTGGCCCCAGCACCATGCTATGCTAAGGCTATGCTTCCCCTACTTCTGCTCTTCGTCGCCTGTTCCGACAAGCCCATCACCGTCGAAAGCAACGGCGGCACCCAAGTCGGTACCAACGCCAACGTTTGCCAGGATCAGGACTGCGCCTTCGATGAGTTCTGTGATGACGACGCATGCACACCGGTGATCGACCGGGCCTTCGTGTTGACCATCTTGTCGGCCTCGGCTGACCAGGAATACCACCTTCGGGTCGACATCGAGACCGACGAAGGCCGTTACTACTCTAGCGTCATTCAAGGTACGGAAGCGGAATGGACAGAATCGGTGGAAGTTGTTTTTTCCCAGCCCATCATTGTCGAACTCTACGACGATCCACGACCGACCCAAGGTGTCGAACTCTTGGCTAGCTGGACCATTCAGGGCGTCGATGCCCTTGTAACTGGCGCCCGAGACGGACAGTTCGTGCTGACTCAGGATCCATTCACCGTGAATCTCGGAGTTGCGAAGTCCTGGTAGCGCTGTGCTACTCAACAAGCCTTCTGCGCTTGACGGGTTGCGCGGGCTTCGGGAGGACCGTCGATGCCAATTGGAGGGATCGCCTGGATGGATCGCCTGGATGGATCGCCTGGATGGATCGCCGCGTTCGACTGCGGGGACGGTCGCGGAGACGGTGCACAGGTCCTGGCGTGTCGTAAGGATCTGGGTCTGGTGGTCGCCCTTGTTTCGCGTCACCTGGACGGACGCATCACCGCACGACCACCGCCCGGCCTGGGTACAGGGTTACGTGGGCGTCGCCGACCCGTTCCACCGCCATGAAGCCACC
>JAADHA010000457.1 GCA_013152105.1 Oligoflexia bacterium
TTGAGGCGCGAGCACCTTCTCCCGCCAACGCGATAAGCCAGAGCGATGCCCGAGGTCGTTGCCGGAAGCGCTGCCTACCCACCCGACGGTCCTGGACCGGTCGTGACCATCGGCAATTTCGACGGCGTGCACTTCGGCCACCGGGCCCTGCTGCGACGCCTGGTGGCGGCGGCCAGACAGCGCGACACCGCTGCGGTGGTCTACACCTTCGAACCCTCGCCCCGAACGGTCTTGTCCCCCCACCAGGCGATGCCTCGCATCCTGGCCTGGCCGGACAAGGTCCGCCTGCTGGGTCAGGTCGGCGTCGACCGGGTCGTGGTGGAACGCTTCACGCCGGCCTTCGCCCAGCACCCGCCCGACTGGTTCGCAAAGGAAGTGCTCAAGCGGCGTCTGCGGGCCCAGTCCCTGGTGGTTGGCTACGATTTTCGCTTCGGCCGCGCCCGAGGCGGCGACGTACCCCTCCTCCGCAAGCTGCTCCCCTCACTCGAAATAGAACAGGTGGACGCCGCCCAGATCGATGCGGTGGTGGCCAGCTCCTCGGCCGTGCGACGGCGGGTGGCCGAGGGCCGGGTCTCAGACGCGGCACGGCTGCTGGGCCGGGCCCACTTCGTGCGCGGAACGGTGGTCGCCGGAGACCGCCGAGGCCGGATGATCGGCTTCCCGACCGCCAACGTCCAGACGGACGCCGAGCTGCTGCCGGCCCAAGGCGTCTACGCGGTGTGGGCCCGGGTCGACGGGGGCGCCGCGGTGCCCGGGGTTGCCAACCTGGGCATGCGCCCGACCTTTGACGGCACCGACTGCCAGCTCGAGGTCCACCTGCTCGACCGCGGCGAAGACCTCTACGGCCGCGAACTCCAGGTGGACTTCGTGGCCCACCTCCGCGACGAGTGTCGCTTCGACGGGGTCGACTCGCTGGTCGCACAGATCCGAGAGGACGCCAGCCAGGCCCGGCGGATCCTGTCGACGGCCGCGCCGATATGATCTCCGCTCGCACCCGCGTCTTCGGACTGATCGGGCACCCGGTCCGTCACTCGCTCTCGCCCGAGATGTACAACGAGCTGTTCCGCCGCTACGGCCTGGACGCGGTCTACGTGGCCTTCGACGTGTCCCCCGACCATGCCGAACGCGTGGCGGACGCCGTGCGCACCTTGGACCTGGTCGGCATCAACCTGACCGTGCCCTTCAAGGAACTCGTACTGCCCGAGCTGGACCACATGACGGTCGCGGCCCAGGAAGCGGGCGCGGTGAACGTCGTCATCCACGTCGGCGGCACCTTGACCGGCTACAACACCGACGGCGAGGGCCTGGTTCGCTACCTCGAAGCCAACGACCTGCCCGTCGCGGGACGCCGGGTGGTGATCCTGGGGGCTGGCGGGGCCGGCCGAGCGGTGGCCTCGGCCTTGCTCGACCGGGGCGCCGCGGGGGTCTGCCTGCTCAATCGCACCTTGTCGCGAGCGATCCGCGCGGTCCAGGCGCTGGAGAACCGCTTCGGCCACGTCGATCTGGACGCCCGCCCCCTGACCCGAGAAGCCTTCGCCAGCGTCGCCGCCCAGGCGGATCTGGTCGTGAACTGCACGGCGGGCGGTGGCGCAGACCTGGTCGCCAGCCTGGACATTGGCCCCTTGCGCCCAGGGATCACCTGGGTCGACATCAACTACTGGATGGACCGTCCACCGCAGATGGACGCCTGCGCGGCCCATGGACTGCACTTCCACACGGGCCTGGGGATGCTGGTCCACCAGGGCGCCCTGGCCTTTGAGCTGTTCACCGGCCACCCGGTCGAGGCCCCCGTGCTCGAGGCGATCGTGCGGTCCTCGCACGGCCTGGCCACAGACCAGGGCGGCGGTGCCTGATGGAGCGCGTGATGGACACCGGGCGGGTCTCGGTCCTGCTGGCCGTGACCGCGCCACGCCTACGTCTGCGGATCATGGCCGCCCTACGGGATCGCTACAGCCTCACCCCGCTGGGCCCCGGCGAAGACCCGCTGCGAGCGGCAAGAAGCCTGCGGCCCAAGTTGGTACTGCTGGCCGTCCCTCGCTCCCACTCCGCCGCCACCCTTCACGCCTGCCGGGCCATCAAGACCGACGCCGGGACCACGCCGCTGGTGGCCCTGGTCGATGTGGACGCACGCCTCTCCCACCCAAGCTCGGCCGTCGAGGCCGCCAGCGCCGACGGATACCTGGGGATGAACCTGGATGACGCGGATCTCTTGGCCTTTGTCCAGGCCGTACTCGACGGAGAACGACCGGTGCGCGCCTCGCCAGACCGCCCACGGGGACTGCTGGATCGGCTGCTTCGTCGCTGACGGACGCGCGGTGGTCTGATCCCTGACCTGCGCGTCGAACAGCACGGCCAGCCCCCCGGAATTCTGAAGGCCGCCCGGCCAGGTACCCCCATTCCTGAATGTTTTGGCCCGATCTGCCCGATCTGCCCAATCGCCCAACCAAGAAACAGCTACTTAGGCCATCGCGCCGGGCCGTAGGGGCCAGATCGTTCAGGATCGAGGGGGGCTGATCTGCCCACCTTCAGAATTCGGGGGACCTGGGCGGGCCGGATGTCGGTTCGACTTGGCGCCAACGCCCGGCCGGTGCGGCAGGCTTCCGGGGGGCGCCGCTTACGATGCGCCCTCGCATGTATCATTCGTGCCCCCTGACCCCAGGAAGACTCCATGCATGCAAAGCTCTCAGACCGACAACGACTCGTGTGAGCCTTGGCTCGCTCCGCGTTTCCGCGGCTGCCGGGCCTGCGCATCGCCAATGCCTGGCCTGCCCGACGCGCACCGGACATGCTCTACCGGCCGCGCTTCGGCCCCGCGGTGGACCTCCGCCTGGGTGACGAGTTCCGCCACAGAGAGAGGTGGGTCGTCCTGTTGGACTCGATCTCGAGGCCTGGCTGAGGTGGCCTCGCCCTGGTCGACCTCGAGCAGGGACTCGTGGCACCGGTCTGGCTGAGTGCACCACCGCAGCGAGGGAGAGCCAACCGGCGAGTCGGAGGCCAGCCCTGTCTCATCGAGCTGAAGCCTGGCACCTGGACGCGCAAGCACCACGTGCAGAACCTGGAGCCGGGAGAGGAGGTTGGCAATGGCAATGGCGAGGGGAACGATCCCAAGCCGACGCCTGGGCCAGGTCCGGGTCCAAAGCCGACGCCAGGTCCAGGGCTACAGCTCGTGCCTTCGAACGCCGTGCCTGCGGACGCCGTCCACGTCGTGCTACCCGGGCCCCCGCCCACCATACCCCCGCCCACCGGGCTCACGTCCCCGCCGATGCTGTTCGTCAACAACAACGGGGTCGTCAAGGAGGCACTCGTCGTCAACCTCGGCGACGCAAGGAACGCCTTGATGGACAAGGGGTTCGAGACCGACGGCGTAGCGATGGATAGGCAGCTCACGAAGTGGGGATATCGGGTGGTGTTCGCCAACAATACCCACTACCCTTACTCTCCGAACGCCAGCCAGCCCACTGTCTCGAGCGCCGAGTTCATGGCCGCAGTCAACTCCTAGGTGGCCATGTTCAACGCCAACGCCGCGGCAGCAAGCCAGGAGTTCTTCCTCGTGGTAAAAGGTCATGGTGGTCCCAGTGTGTTGGGCGGAAGCATCGTCGAATTCCAGCCTCGGGGTGGGGCCGTGAGCTTCCTCAACCTCAATGGCACCCTGCGCGCGCTCCAGAGGATGCCGGCCAACATGTTGACCGCAGCGACCGGCGCGTACAGCATCGCCTTTCAGAACGACTCCCTCATCGAGGACTTCCTGGAGCACGCCGGCCGGGGCATCAGGGCCGGCTTTCAGGGTGCGGTGGACGAGTCGTCCTGGCTGTCGTTCATTCCGCTTGCTGGCGACGCTCAGCAGTCGAACACCGGAGCCAACCCCAGCGACTGGTAGCTGACGTCGACGCAGGATTCGTAGTAGCTGGGAAAGTGGGCACCATCGAACGATCCTTGGTGGGTGCCCAACAAGCAGCGCGTCGACCTCGACAGTGCCACAGAGCCGTTTGCGTTCCGGCCGCTGGATCACGGATCGGAACCGGTGCAGCATCGCCGAAGTCGTCTGGTAGGAAGCGAACTCCAGGCTTCGGTGAACCAGACTATCAGCGGCGTGCGAGTGCGGTCGAAGATCGTGCCGGCTGTCACCGCGGTTCTTGTGCCACAGTCGTGGCACTCGAACTGCCCGCCAGGCCACCGGAGCCACTCAAGGGCGTCCAGGCAGTCGGCGTCGGTCCCGAACCAAGCTCGAAACTCGCCCAAGGAACACGGCTAGTGGGTGCCAGCATGTGGGGTGGTCATGCCGCCAGCTTGACTCCGGTCAAATGGATACCCCGGTCTTGTCATATACTATCCGTGAACTGCTGACGGCGGACCCCGGTCCGAATCGTTGAGGTCCCGTTCACTCCCGGCTTCCTAGATGCGGCGCATCCTCCCCGACACCCTGCACCTCGACCCGCGCCAGGC
>JAADHA010000626.1 GCA_013152105.1 Oligoflexia bacterium
TGATGCTCCCCCCCTCTTCCCTCACGCCCCCGCCGCCCCATGCTCTACCACCTGCTGGTTCCCCTCGCCGACCAGCACCAGTTCTTCAACCTCTTCCGCTACATCAGCTTCCGGACAGCCTGGGGCCTGGTGACGGCCCTGGGGATCTGCTACTGGCTCTACCCGCCCTTCATCCGCTGGATGCGGGCCCAGAAGCTGGCCCAGATCATCCGCGCCGAGGGACCGCAGAGCCACCTTGAGACCAAGGTCGGCACGCCGACCATGGGCGGGCTGGTGATGTTGGTGGGCATCATCTTGAGCACGCTATTGTGGGCGCGCCTGGACCAGCCCGTGGTCTGGATGACGCTGGCCATCCTGGTCTGCCATGGGTTCATCGGCTTCGTCGATGACTGGAAAAAGGTGATGGCCAAGTCCAGCGATGGGTTGTCCGGGCGCTGGAAGCTGGTCGGGCAATTCGGCAGCGGTGCCGTGGTTTTGGGGCTGGGCTACCACTTTGGCCTCATCGACCCGGATCTGGTGCTGCCCTTCTTCAAGACGGGCACGATCCACTTCGACGAGCTGGTCAGCGGCATGCCCTGGCTGGGCTGGCTCTACGTCTTGTTCGGCATGTTCGTCATCAGCAGCTTTTCGAACGCCGTCAACCTGACCGACGGCCTGGACGGCCTGGCCATCGGCCCGGTGATGACCTCGGCCGTGACCCTGGCGGTGCTGGCCTACATCGCGGGCAATGTCAACCTGGCGGCCTACCTGATCGTGCCCCACATCGCCGGCGCCGGAGAGCTCACCGTCTTCGCCGCCACCGTGGTCGGAGCGGGGCTGGGCTTTCTGTGGTTCAACGCCTACCCGGCCCAGATCTTCATGGGCGATGTCGGCAGCCTGGCGCTGGGCGGCGCCCTGGGGATCCTGTCGATCATCACCAAGCACGAGATCCTGCTGGCGCTGGTCGGGGGCGTCTTCGTGCTCGAGAACGTCAGCGTGCTCTTGCAGGTCGCCAGCTTCAAGATGACGGGCAAGCGCGTCTTCCTGATGGCCCCCCTGCATCATCATTACGAGAAGAAGGGCTGGAGCGAGCCCAAGATCATCGTCCGCTTCTGGATCATCAGCATTCTGCTGGCCCTGGTGGCCCTGACCACCCTCAAGGTGCGGTGATGGACACGACAAGCGGACAGAGCCTGGTCGGCCAGCAGGTGCTGATCGTCGGGATGGGCCGCTCGGGTCAGGCGGCGGCGCTCCTGGCGCGGGAGTTGGGCGGCACGGTGGTGACGACCGATCTGCGGGCTGGCGCGGCGCCCGTGCTTGGCTGTCGGGCCGTGCATGGGCTGCATCGGATGCAGGACTTTCGCGACGCCGACATCGTTGTCGTCTCGCCGGGTGTTCCCGCTCGCTCCCCACAGCTCGCGGTGGCCGCCGAGGCGGGCGCGCAGGTGATCGGCGAGCTGGGCTTTGCCTTGTCCCACTGTCCCGAGCTGCCGGTGTTGGCGGTCACGGGCACAAACGGGAAGAGCAGCACGACCTGGACCCTGGGTCAGCTCCTGGAGGGCGCGGGTCGCCACCCCTTTGTGGGGGGAAACCTGGGCAAGCCCCTGTCCGAGCTGGCCCGGGAGCGCTTGCAGTCACAATCGCTCGAGGTCGACGTCCTGGTGTTGGAAGTCTCCAGCTACCAACTGGAGCTTCCGGGTGCGCTGGCCCCGACCAGCGCCTGTGTCCTCAACCTCACACCGGACCACCTGGCTCGCCACGGCGACATGGACGGCTACGCCGCCGCCAAGGCCAGGCTGTTGGCGCGGATGGCCCCGGGTGCCACGGCCTGGCTGGCCGCCGACTCGGGACCGGTCGAAGCCATGGCAGGCGCCGCGCCCTGCATGGTTCGCTGGCTGGGTCGCCATCCTGGCGTGATCATCGACGGCGATCACGCCGTGTTGGCCGGAACGAGTGATGATGGAGTGATCGACCTCGCGGGGCTCAAGTTGCTGGGCGCCCACAATCGCGGAAACGTCGCCGCGGCCTGTGCCCTGGCGGTCAGCCTGGGTGTCTCTCGGGCGCTGCTCGACCTGTCCCGGCTCACGGCCTTGCCCCATCGCCTGGAGCTGGTCCACCAGGCGCGCGGCGTGCGCTGGATCAACGACTCGAAGGCTACGAATGTCGACGCCGCCCTGGTCGGTATCCGCGCGATGGATCGCCCCAGCGTCGTGCTGCTGGGCGGTCAGGGCAAGGCTGGCGCGAACTACGGGCCCCTCGCCTTGGCCCTGGAGCGAGCCCGTGGCGTCATCGCCTTTGGCGTCTCTGGAAGCGAGATCGCTGCCGCGGTGGGCGCTCGTCTGGTGCCCACGATGGCGGACGCCGTCACGCTGGCCGCCACCCTGGCGGGGCCAGGGGACGCCGTGTTGCTGTCACCGGCCTGTGCCAGCTTCGACGAATTCGATGACTTCGAGCACCGCGGAAGGATCTTCGCGGAGCTGGTCGCTCGCACAACAGGGAAATCCACATGAATCGACGAACCGACATCTGGCTGATCAGCGTCGTGGCAGCCCTGGTGGTCCTTGGCCTGGTGATGGTCTTCTCGGCCTCGGCCGTGGTCGCAAGTGACCGGAACGATGGCGCTCTGTACTTCTTCAACCGGCAGCTCGCCGCTGTGGGCTTGGGGGTCCTGCTCTGCTGTCTGACCGCGGTCACGCCCCTGGCGACCATCCGCCGTTGGCGCTGGTCGGCTTACCTGGCCTGCCTGTTTGCGCTCGTCCTGGTCTTCGTCCCCGGTATCCAACACCGGGCCAACGGAGCCAGCCGCTGGCTGGGCTTTGGCAGTCTGCACATTCAGCCCAGCGAGTTCACGAAGATCGTGGTCCTGGTCATGATGGCCGACTTCCTGGACCGCTGGCGCGGCTACCTGGGGGACTGGCGGATCGTGCTGCGCGCCTGCGCCATTCCCCTGCCGGCGCTGGTCTTGATCCTGCCCGAGCAGGACTTTGGCACCACCGTCATCATCGCTGGTCTGTCGGGCCTCATCCTGTTTATCGCCGGAATGCGGGTGTCCCACGGCGCTATCGCCGTTGGTGTGGGTGTCGCCGTGGGTGTCCCGGTGATGATGTCCCAGCAGTACCGCATGGCGCGCCTCACCAGCTTCCTGGATCCCTGGGCGGTGCCACACACCTCGGGCTACCACACCATCCAGAGCTGGGTCTCGATGCACAGCGGCGGGTTGTGGGGCGCCGGACTGGGCAATTCCATGGGCAAGCTCTACTTCCTGCCCGAGCCCTGGACGGACTATATCGGCAGCGTCATCGCCGAGGAGCTGGGCCTGGTCGCGGTGGGGGCGGTCATGTTTCTGTTCGGGCTGCTGCTGTGGCGCGGGCTGCAGATCGCCCGCAAGGCAAAGGACCCCTTCGGTATGTTCCTGGCTTCCGCCCTCACCTTTATGATCGCGCTGAGCGCGTTCTTCAATCTGGCCGTGATCATGGGCCTGGTGCCGCCCAAGGGCCTGGTCCTGCCCTTCATCAGCTACGGTGCCAGCGCGATGATCGCGAACCTGTGGGCCGTGGGCCTGCTGTTGAGCATCTCGGCCGAGGCGGACGCGGTCCCGGCCACCGCCGACGCGCCGGCCGAGGGCTGGCCCATGCGTCACGAGCTTGGGAGTACCTGATGTTTCGCGGCAAGATCCAGCAGATCCACATGATCGGCATCGGTGGCACCGGCATGTGTGGGATCGCCGAGGTCTTGCTGACCATGGGCTTTCGGGTCACCGGCACGGACCTGTGCGAGTCAGCGACCGTGGCTCGCCTGCGCAGTCGCGGAGGCACCATCCACATCGGTCACGATCCGGCCTATGTCGACGGCGCCGACGTGGTGGTCAAGTCGACCGCGATCCCTGACCACAACGTCGAAGTCCAGGCCGCCGAGGCCGCCCACATCCCGGTGATCCCCCGGGCCGAGATGCTCGCCGAGTTGATGCGCATGAAGTACGGCGTGGCGGTGGCTGGCACCCACGGAAAGACCACGACGACGTCCATGTTGGGCGCCTGCATGGCCGAGGCGGGCATGGACCCCACCATCGTCATCGGCGGGCGGCTGGACCACCTGGGCAGCAATGCCCGCCTGGGATCCGGCGAATTCCTGGTCGCCGAAGCGGATGAGAGCGACGGCAGCTTCATGTTGCTGGCCCCCACTGTCGCGATCATCACCAATATCGACCCCGAACATCTCGACCACTGGGGCACGCAGGACGCGCTCTTGGACGGCTTCGCGGCTTTCGCCAGCAAGGTCCCCTTCTTCGGCTTCGTCGCGGCCTGCCTCGACCACCCCAATGTGCAGGCTCTGCTCCCGCGCTTGCGCCGCAAGGTGGTGACCTTTGGCCTGGGCGCTCAGGCAGATGTTCGAGGTCTGGACCTGCGCTTCGATGGAATCGAGACCCGCTTCGTGGTGACCCACTTCGGAGAAGAG
>JAADHA010000432.1 GCA_013152105.1 Oligoflexia bacterium
CGGCAAGCCCGCGCGCCCGGTTAAACGGCCGCATGACCCGCCCAGCCCTCCTCACGACACTCCTGTTCGGCCTCTCGAGCTCGGTGTGGGCCGCGAACCCGGCTGCCGAGGGGCTGAGCCGGGCCTGCGCCAGTGACCAGGTGGACGCCTGCCTCGCGCTGGCGCGTGCCCAGACGGGGGTGGGCCTGCCGGTCGACCTGCTGGCGGCGCGCACTTCCTATGATCACGCCTGCACCTTGAAGTCGGCCGAAGGATGCAAGGGAGCGCAGGGGATTGCCCGTTATCTCGGGCGTCATGTCGCGCTGAGCTTCCTCAGCTCGGTGCCGCGCGTGTGGGCGGTCTCGGGTCCGGCTCGGGTCCTGGGGCCGGACCAGGTGACCCCGGCGGCCGCGGCGGTGACCCAGGCCATCCTGGCGGACCTGCCCTTCGCCGAGGCCTGTTACGGCACGGGTCTGCAAGACAACGCCCAGATCGCCGGCACCCTGGACCTCAGCCTGGTCGTGGACGACGGCGCCGTGACCCAGGTGGATCTCCTCCAGGCCGAGCTAGGCGATGTCGATGTCGCTCGCTGCATCGCCGACGCCGTGGGGGACGCGGTGCTGCCGGCCGACACCGCCCAGGGCGAGATCTTCGTGCGGCTGCGGGCCGAGCCTGGGCCAGCAGCCAGCGCACACCCTCCGGTGGTTCAGGACCACCTGGCGGACGGAGCCCAGATCACCATCGGGGACCCCACCTCAAAAGACGCGGATCGCCGCGTCGAGATCGCCCTGACCGTCGCCGTGCGTCGGGCCCTGGGGGGTACGAACTGCGTCTTGGACGAGCTGCAGGCAGGGCGCTGGGCACCGGTGATCCTGCAGGTCTCGACGACGATCCCGCCTGATGGCAACGTCCGCGGCCTTCGCGTCAGCCCCCAACCCCAGGACCGCAGCCAACTGGCGGACTGCGTCGGTCAGCAGCTCCAGTCACTCCAGATCGGCATGACTGGCATGGACAAGGATCTGGGCGCGCAGTTGGTGGTCCGGGTCGCGCCTGCCTGGACGGCGACCCTGGTCCCCTGAAGCTTCGCCTGTTCAGCGGGCCTGGGCGACGTCATCGTCCCAGGCGCGGATCTGCGCGAAGTCCTTGATGTGTCCCCAGATGGCCTGAGCGCCGCGGGTCATATAGTCCAGGTCCTCGACGCTGTTGATGTTTCGAAGCTGGTGGGCCAGGAACTTGGGGTGCAGGAACAGCTTGTAGAACTGCCCGGCCATCTGCACGACCTCTTCGGCGTCCATGTCCGTGAGCTCGCAGACGGGCTCGGTCATATCGTAGCGTTCGTAGGCGTTCTCATCGAAGCGGATCCAGCCGTTGCGCTGGCAGAGATCGAACAGGGGCGTGCCCGGGTAGGGCATCACGACGGTGGCCTGCAGGTGGTGGGCCAGCCCGTTGTGCATCAGGTATTTCGCCAGGTTCAAGGTCTCGTAGGCGTCTTCGCGGGTCTCCCAGGGGTAGCCGACCATCATGGTCAGGTGCGGCTGGAGCCCGGCGCTGGTCGCCATCTTGCAGCCCTCGATGATCTGTTCCCTGGTCAAGGACTTGTCGAGGATGTCGATGGTTCGCTCGGACGCGCTCTCGATCCCCAGGATCAACTTGCGGAAGCCCGCCTTCTTCATCAGCTCGCAGTTCTTGGGGGTGAAGTAGTCGAAGCGGAAATTGCAGTCGAAGATGACCTCTTCGTTGATCTTGCGAGAGATCATCTCGTTGCACAGGCGGGTCAGCCAGTTGCCCCCGGGCAAGGCGCCGGTGTCGTCGAAGATGTTCTTGGCGCCGTAGCGCGCGATGAGCATCTCCATCTCGGAAGCCAGGTGTTCGGGCGGCACCACGCTGAACTGCGGGTAGGTGACGGTCCAAGAGCAGAAAGTACACTTGCCATAGGGGCAGTCCCGACCGGCCATGGTCCACAAGAAGGGCAGACGCTTCTTCCACTTTTCAAAGTAGAGGTGGGCGTTTGTGAGGTCGCGATCCATCCACGGCAGGTCGACCAGCTTGCCCCATGCCTTGTACGGGCCGGTCGTGTCCCAGTCGCCGTCCTCGGTGCGGTAGTAAAGACCCGGCTTGAGGGCGTCGCCCTTGTCGAGGTGGTCGACGATGTTCTCGAGCGAGAAGTCGAAGTCCCCACCGGTGATGCAGAAATCGACTTTTGACTTCTGCATGCTCTCGATCGGGTTTCCGGCGATGTGGTCGCCGAACATCACGACCTTGACGCCAGGCACCATCTCTTTGAAGCGATCGATCATCTGCCAGTGCTGGCGGATCACCGGGCTCTTCGTCTCCAGGGCGATGATCTCGGGCTGGAAGTCGGTGAGCAGGCGGACGAACTGGGACCAGTCCTTTTGTTCGGCGATGCAGTCATTCCACACGACCTGGTGGCCGCGCTCCTGGAGCAGGGTGGCGGCCGAGGCCGGGACGCAGGGGTAGAGGTAGCTAGGATCGTGAAACCACTGGAACTGCCGGTTCTGGGTGAGCATGGGGCTGCCCTTGCTGGAAACCAGGGGAGGGTAGGTGACCATGACGCGCATGCGAGGGGCTCCAGAGCGTAGGGTGCGGGCGGACGGTCGGCCCGAGGTCCGCGATGGGACCTGCCGACCCTAGCGCAAGCCTGCGGGGGTCGCCAGGGGGCAAATTGGACGCGAGAGCCCGTCGGGCTAACCGTCACCGGTCCGTTTCTCCGAGGCGCCCATGTCCAGCGAAGATCCCACGACCGCGTCCCTTGCCACTGGCCGCTCGGACCGCGTGCATGGCTACGGCTTCTCGTATGACTGCCGGGTCGGCTTTCACGAGTACGAGCGCCACATCCGCCAGCGGATCAGCGTCGACTTCGAAGCCGAGACCGACTGGCAGGACAGCGCGCGTCGGGATCGTGCTCGGAACCTGGTGAACTACCACCTGATCAACTGTGCCATCCAAGAACTGGTCGACGGCCGTGAGTGGCGCTTGATCGAGGCCATGGCCCAGGACATCGCCCGCCTGATCTGCACGCGCTTTCCGGTCAGCCGTGTGCGGGTGCGCGTGAACAAGCTGCCCTTCGACATGCCGAATGTGCGTGGCGTCGGCGTGGAGTGCTGGCGCACACCCGCTGACTTCGAGGGGCTCTCGGACCAAGACCTGGCGACCATTCGGGACGAGGGCTGAGCGTTGCGGGTCTTCTCCAACAGCGCCATCAGCGTCGACGGCAAGCTGGGAACCAGCTCCTTGGACCACCTGGTGATCGGCTCGGACGAGGACCGACGCTTGATGAGCGTGCTCAGAGCCCAGGCCGACGCGGTGCTGGTCGGCGGCCAGACCTTCCGCAACTGGCCCCTGCCCTTGGTTGAGTCGCCGTCCGCGCTGCGCCCCGAGGACCGCCGGTCCGACCGCGACGGCCTGATCATCAACGCGGTGTTGACCCGCGTCGGCATCACCTCGGCGTCCGCGGTGGCCAAGCGCTGGCCGGACCCCCGGGTGCGCCTGCTGGTCTTCGGCCCGCCCACACTGGATGTAGACGCGCACCGCCAAGCGCTCGGAGCCGAGGTGTTCACATCGGAAGAGCCCGGTGTGGCCTGGGTTCTCGACGAACTCCAGGCGATGGGCTGTCGGTCAGTCCTGGTCGAAGGCGGGGGCGATCTCATCGCCAGGGTGTTGCGTTCGGGTCGGCTGAGCGAGCTGTTCGTCACCCTGGCGCCAGTCCTGATCGGCGGCGTCTCGGCTCCGACCTTGCTGGACGGCGCCGGCTTGCGCGCGGACGAGTTGGTGAAGCTGCGTCTTCAGAGCGTGAAGAGGGTGGACGACGAGCTGTTTCTGCACTACACGCTGCGCAGCGGTGGCTCGCCAGGGTGAGACGGTCTCTGGACTGGGACATGCGGTGCATGTCATCCATCTGGCGGGGGCCAATCCTGGGAGACTCACAGTGAGCCTGCGTGCACAGATCTGGTGGCCCGAGCTGGTTGCAGCCCTGGTGGATCGACCACTCATGGAAGTGGCCGCAAAGTACAAAGTAGACCTGCCGCGACTGGTCGCAGCGCTGGTCGAGGACTCGCAGGGCGCAAGTGCGCTTGAAGCGTCCTGGTGGCCCGAAGCCCAGCGCGTGGTCAAGCTGCACGGCATCCGGCGCGCGGCAAGGATCTTCGAGACCACGCCCCGACGGATCCGGCGGGCACTGGCGCGGGCCGGCGTGCGGGTCGCTGGACAGGACTTGGACGGTGGCGTTCTGCCGGCCTTGGTCGCCGTCCGCGACCGCCTGGGTACCGCACCGGACCGCCTGATCGCCGCTGAAGCCGGCCTGGCGGTCGAGGCGATCCAGGGTGAGCGCCGGCGCCTGGGGATCGCCCCCTACCGACCAACTCGCGCGACGACGGTCCGATCTGTCGAGACGCCGGCGGCCTCTTCGCCGGCGGCCTCTCCGGCGGCTGCTCCT
>JAADHA010000258.1:0-4298 GCA_013152105.1 Oligoflexia bacterium
CCACTTCGGCATGGCGTCGCCTTCGGAGCCGGTCACCAACAGCGCGCCGTTGAGGGGGTCGCAGTCTGGCTCGTCGTCGCCCCAGGGCCAGTCGATGGGCGGAATGGACGAGTCGCAGCCGTCTTCACCGCAGCCGCCGTTCGCGGCGCGTTCCCACTCGGCCTCGGTGGGTAGCCGCTGTCCTTGGCTCTCGCAGTAGGCTTCCGCGCCGTACCAGGTGATCTCGACCGTGGGGTGGTCGCCATATCCATCGACCACCGACAGCTTGTTTCCGTCCTGCTCAATTCGTTCTGGTACTTCGTCATCCCCATCCACCAGATCGTAGAGCAGGCGATCCTGATCGTCGACCAGCGCGCCACGTTTGTCGAGGACCTGTTGCAGGAAGGGGAGCAGGTGGTCGTTGTCAACCTCGGTGATGTCGACGCAGTAGGCCGACAGGGTGACCACACGCTGCGAGCGCGCCTTGTCTGGGTCGTCTCGACCCTCCCAGGCGTCGCCAGCCGGCAGGTAGCGCTCGGTCAGGGGCGTGACCAGGGGGTCGTTGTCGTCGCAGTCTGCCACGCTGGGGTCGACGCCCGGGCCGATGGCGGGCCACCCGTCGCCGTCCAAGTCTGTGGTGGCAGTGTCGCCGGTGTCGCCGGTGTCGCCAGTGTCGCCGGTGCTTGTCGTGGTGTGGACACCCGTTGTCGTACCGGTGTCGTTGGTGCCGCTGGCGGTGTCGGTGAGGCCAGCGCCGTTGTTGGCGAGACAGGCTGTCATGAGCAGGAGGAGCACGAGTTCACCTGGCGAGGGCAGGGCGAGCTGCCGGCACGGGCGATGTAGCGCGCCGATTGGCCGTCATCGTACGACCAGCCGCGCGTACCAGACCTGGCTGCGGCCTCGGACGCCCTGGTTCCACACTACGTTGAAGGCGCCGCTGTCGTCCACCGCGATCGACGGCAGGCCGGGCTTGCCCCCGTCGAGCTCCGCGACCTTGCGCGGATCGGACCAGCCCTGGCCCTTGTTGAGGCTGTAGACCAGGTCAGCGTCCGCCCCGCTGTCCCAGCCCCACACCAGGCACAACACACCCTGGCTGTTGACGGCGATGTCCGGGTCGAACTGGAAACCGCCCTTGCCCTGGCTGGGTTCCTGCGCCTGGCCCCAGGCGCCAGGGTGTCCGTTGAGCACGTAGACCGCGCGGGGGAGCCCGGCCTTTTTGTGGAACCAGGTGAGGTGGTCGACCCCGTCGTCACCAAAGGCGAAGTGGACGCGTTCTCCGGGGTGGGAGAGGGCCGTGATGTTCTCGGGCGTGGAGAACTCACCGTCTCGACCGTCCGCCACGAAGAGGGTGGTGGCCGTCCCACCGACGCCGACATCCCAACCGGCCAGTACGCTGCCGTCGGGTCGCCGCTCGACGTTGGTGTGCCAGGCGTCCTGTGTGCCATCGGTGAAGGCGTGGCGCGGAGCCCAGGTGGAGCCCTTCCGCCAGCGCCAGTGGGCCGCGAAGTGGGTGTCGGTGCCAACCGGTTTGCCGATCCACACGTAGGCGAGGTCGTCGCCGACAGCGTCCGCGACGTGCCCGCTGCCGATCTCCTCGCCGTCCTGGGGCGTGAGCGGCTGGGGTTCGCTCCAGGTGTCGTTTTGCCAGGTCGTGATGTAGCCCCGGCTGGTGAGGTCTGCGCGGGAGTGGTCGAACACCACGACCACCGAGCCGTCCTGGCGCGCCACGATGTCCGGGCCCCAGTTCCTGCCCTGATCGAAGCCGACCAGGACCGGCGTGGTCCAGTCGCCGCCCTTGGGGCGGTGGCGATGTCGGATCAGGTCGCCGTGGTCCGTGCGCTGGTAGTACACGACGTGCAGGTGGCCGTCGGGCCCCGAGACGATTTGCGGCCGATAGCCGCCGCCGGGCTCGATCGACAGCCGCTGCAGGTTGGTCCAGTCGCCCAGCTTGTCGATGGGAGGTCCCGGCGGTGCCGGCAGGCTGTGGAACATCGGGAAGCCGGAGGGATCCTGGATCTGCGCGCCGCTGGTGTCCGGTGCCGGGCCCGCACCCGGTGGCATGGGCTGGCCAGGCCCGACCAGCGGGGGCCCCATTGGACCGTTAGGTGAGGCGGGGCCCGGTGGGTTGGTCCGGGCCGGTGCGGCGGGTGTAGCGGTGGCTGGGGCCTGCGCCGGGCTGGCAGGTGGAGCGGAGTCGGCGCACGCCAGGGCCAGGCAGCAGAGGACGGCTTGGAACATGGAGGGGGGCTCCTGACTTGGGGTGGGCTCGTCGTTGCCAGCCAGGCACCGCCGGTCTCTTCGTGGGATCTCAGAACAAGCCCTGCTGCCGCCCGTGGATCGCAGGTTCTTGCGGGTTGTGGTCCAGCTCGGCCTCGAGCAGGGCGTAGAGGACGGCCTCGCCCAGCAGGCGGGTCTTGGCGTCGAGGCGGTCGGTCGTGGCTTCGGGCGGGTCCGTGCTGGACAGGTCCCAGGCTTCCGGGTCGGGGACGTGCAGGACGCCAAGCTGGCGGGCGAGCCACTCTTTGGGGTCCACCAGCCGGTCGCGGGCCTCGTGGATGCGGCGTGCGCCATCGGGGTCCTGCTCGGGCGGATGCGCGACCAGGGCCTGGCGCCAGGCGGCGCGCACGGTCTGCTCGTCGAGCGGTCCGGTGGGCAGGCCCAGCACGGTGCGTGGGTCCTCGATGACTTGTCCGCCGTTGGCGACGTAGACCGGCGGCAGGCAGCGCTCGGGATGAGGCACGAGCAGCGATCGGGGTGCGTGCTTGGAGACCGGCTTGGTGTCGTTCCAGAAGCCGTCGTCGATGCCTGAGCCGGTCGGCGCCTGGGAGCGGCGCTGGCGCTGGCGCTGGCGTCGGTCCTGGTTCTTTTTCTGGCCTCGCTTCTGGCGCTTGCGGTTGTGTTTCTTCTTGCGTGCCACACGGTGCTCCGTGCTTAGTAGGGGATGTCGCTGTCGATCAGATCGGCCGAGCTGGAGATGTCGAGGGCGTCCATGCGCTGGTCGAGCTGATCCAGCAGCTCGCTTGGCATCATGGGGCCCGCGTCCAGGGTGTCCGTGATCAAGTGGGTGAGCAGGTGGTGCGAAAAAGTCGTCAGGGGCATGGTCCCGATGTACCCCCGATAGAATTGGGCGAGCTGCTCGATCCACCAGGGATCGCGGCCCAGTACCTGGTGGTGTCGCAGGTACCAGATGATCATCCCGGCCTGCGCGGTTTCCGTATCGGGGAGTCCTCGGGCGGCGTCCAGGGCGGGCGCGGACCCGTCTCGCAGCAGCCAGGCCCGCAGTGGTCTCAGCACCGCGAAGAGCGCGTCCAGGTCGTTGGGCATCGGGGTGCCCAGGGCCCCGCAGATTAGCGACAGGCACTGGATGTTGGCTTCATCGGGAGCTTTCCGGCGTAGCGACCGCCCCATGCCCGTGACGATTCGGTCCGCGAGATCCTGCCGCCCGATGGCGATGGCCGTGGCCAGGGCTCGGGCGCGCTGTACGGTGGTGTTGCCGACCGTCTCCAAGCGGCGCTCGATCTCGGCCTGCAGCGCCTTGGGCACCTGACCGGTCCGCATGGCCAGGACCAGCACCCACTCGAGCGCGTCATCGGAGGGCTGGGCCGCTGCGATCACGTCGAGGAGCGCGTGGATGGATCGAATCGTCTGGGCGCGCGGGCGCCCGCGCCTGGCAAAGCCTGAGGCCAGGGCTTTGGCGATGCGCGCCGCGTCATAGGCGTCTCCCAGGGTTGTGGCGAGGACCATGGCGGCCCGCAACGCCTCTTCGATCCGGCCGTCTGCGGCCGCTGCCAGGCCCACCACCAGCTCTTGCCGCATCGGGGTGGCCCCTTCCGCGGCCAGATCGCGCCACAGCTTGGCGGGTGAGGCTTTGCGCAGCCAGACAGAGGCGAGTTCTTCGATCTCCAACAGGTCGTCCGAGATGGCGGCGATGCAGGTGGCAGTGAGGGACTTGGTGTTGGGGTCCAGGTCGGCGAACGGGGCGTCGCCAGCGGCGATGAGGCGTCGCGCCAGGTCGACCCGCGCCACGGTTGGCAGCACGGCTTCGTGTTCTCGCCACAACAGCCCGAGGACCCAAGGGGGCGGGTCGGCAGGATCCTGCGCCGTGGCCAGCCGCGCGTCCAGGGCGAAGAGCTGCCCGGCCAGATCCTGCATATGGGGCAGGCTCTCGGCGACGTGGGCGGCGACGTGGGCGGCGGCAGCCAGGCCGTGCAGGCGGCCGGCCGGGATGTCCTGCGCCAGGCGGGCCAGGATGGCCCCGAGCCAGCGGCGTTGCTCGGCGGCTGGGCGACGCAGCAGCCAGGAAGAGACTTCGTCGTGGC
>JAADHA010000258.1:4351-5104 GCA_013152105.1 Oligoflexia bacterium
CTTGCTTGTCCTGGTACAGGTCGGGCCAGCGTTCTCGGGGAAGCTGGAGCAGTACCGGGTCGAATACCTCTTTCAACCACGGGTCGTCGACCCCCCATTCCGCGCGGCAGGCTCGGGCCGTGACGACGACTTGCTCGGCCCGGGGCGACCACCGCCGCAGCCGCTTCTCGTACTGAACCTGTTCCGCGCGGCTGGTCAGGGCGACGACCACGGCGGCCAGCGCGGGGCGCCCCTTTTTGGCGGCGCGAAGGGCGCGCGAGGGCGGGGTGGCTTGGTCGGTGCGGGCCACAGCCAACGACCGGAGCAGGTCCAGCATGGGCAGAGCGGCCGGGTTTGCGATGCCGGCCTGGCGTGCTTCCTTTCGTATGCGAGTGGGGTCGATGCTGGAGGCGGGCATCACCAGCAGGTCGAGCACGGCGGCCAGATCGGGGTAGGCGGTGCGCGCCTGGTCCGCGACGGACATGACCTGATCCCGCCGTCCGTCCTCGAGCGCCCCCATCGCGCGCAGAATGAGCCCCTGGCGAGGTGGAAGCTGCGACACGGCCCGCTGAAAGGCTCGGGGTCGGCCCAGGCTGGCCTCGGCGGCACGCCAGGTCGGGTGCTGAGTGTGTCGGCTCATAGGTAGATCGCCTTCGTGAACAGTCGATCAGAGAGCTGATCGTACAGGTCGACCACGTCCTCGGACTTGGCCTGGACGGCCGCCAGCCCGGCTTCGGCCAGCGCCAAGAGTTCGGCCGCCACGTCCGCATGCTC
>JAADHA010000258.1:5117-9527 GCA_013152105.1 Oligoflexia bacterium
CGCTCACGTGCGTCCAGCACGACCCGAAAGACCGCAGCGGCCTCGGCGGCGTCAGGAGCGCCCAGGTCGGTCTCGTGGCCGGCGGTCGAGGGATCGGCGTGCCAGGGCTCGGTGCTCCAGGGCTCGTCCTGGTCCCAATCCGAGCCATCACCTGGGATGAGGTGATCGTGCTCCCACACTTTCTGCACATCTTCGCGTAGCTGCTCCTGTTCGGCGCCGTCCGCGGCGACCTGGCCCTGGGCCGAGCGACCGCTGAGCACGTCGGTCACTTCAATGTGGACCATGCCATCCAGGTCGTGGCGGAACTCGACGCGAATGGGCCGGCTGTCCCGGCCCTGGGGGGCGGGCGGCAGGCCCTTGAGCAGGATTCGCCCCAGGATGGTGTTGCGGCGTGGGTCGATATGGGCGCCCTGGAACACCGGGATGGTCACGGTCTTCTGCCGGGGGACGGCGGTCGACAAGATCTCGGTGTGCCGCGAGGGGAGGGGCGCGTTGCGTGGGGTTACGACCGTGCAGACGAAGTGGGTGGGGACCCTCATGGGACCGCGCGCGTGACCGATGGAGAGCGAATAGGGAGCCACGTCGACCAGGATCCCATCGGTGCGGCTGCCGTCTACGATGGCGCCCTGGATCGCGGCGCCCAGCACCACCGCGCGGCGCGGCGAGATGGCGTGGCTGCCCTCCAGCCCGTAGCGCTGGTGGAGCATATGCCAGACCCGAGGCTGCAAGGTGCTGCCGCCGACCAGCAGCAGATCTTCGATGTCGCCGGGCTTCACCGCGGCGTCGGCCAGGACCTGATCCACGCTGGTGATCGTTCGCCGGAGGAAGGGCTCGGAGGCATCGTCGACGTCCATCCGGCTCAGGGGCAGCTCCAGATGGCGGGCCGTGCCGTCCATTTCGAGGAGGAAGGGCACCCGCAGCGTGACCTGGTCGGTCTCGGAGAGGGCGATCTTGGCCTGCTCCACGGCCAGCAGCAGCCGCACGCGGGCCGGAACCGAGGCGTCGACCGCGTCACGCAGGGCGCGGTCGGTCTCGGCCAGGCGGCGGAGCACCAGGTCCACCAGGGCCAGATCGATGTCGTCGCCGCCCAGGCGACTGTCCCCGTGCGATGCGCGGACTTCGACCACCGGCCCATCCTGTTCCACCAGACTGACATCGAAGGTGCCGCCGCCCAGGTCGTAGACCAGCACCCGCCGGCGCAGATCCTGGCCGTGGGCATGGGCCAGGGCGGCAGCGGTGGGCTCGTTGATGATCCGCGCGACCTGCAACCCGGCCCGCTTTCCGGCGGCGCGCGTGTCGGCACGCTGGGCCTGGGTGAACCACGCTGGGACCGTGATCACCGCGCGCTCGGGCCGAATACCGCAGGCGGTCTGCGCGGCCTGGATCAGCCGCTGGAGCACGACCGCCGCCACATCCACCGGCGTGAGTTGCCGATCGCCCAGGTCGTAGCGGTGGTCGCTGCCCATCAAGCGCTTGGAGGACAGGATCCCGCGTTCGGGGTGGAGCGGCAGGGCGTTGAGGGCCGGCTGGCCCACCAGTGGGTCACCGTCCTTCGGGTAGAGCACGGCCGAGGGCAACAGTTCGGTGCCGTCTACGGGGAGGATCCGGGGGACGCCGTCGCGCACCAGACCGATGGCCGAGCAGGTCGTGCCGAGGTCGATGCCAAAGCAAGGGGATGGGGACACTTAGGGCTCCGAGCGCTTCCAGGCCGTGACCTGGGCGAGGCGCAAGATGTGGGGTGGGTCGCCCTTGCGGGCCCAGCCCCTGCGGTGGGTGCGGGCGATGGTGCCAGCGAGGGAATGAGCAAGGGAAGGATCAGGACAATCCTGGACTTCCAGAACCTGGTGCAGGCGCGGGTCGGCGGGACCTTTGGTCGCGATGGGTTCGATGTCGGCCAGCCGAAGCTGGGCCAGGACGTGGTCTCGGGCCAAGGAGAGGCCGTCCAGGTTGACCACGGCGGGGGCGTTCTGAAGCAGGCGCGACCACCAGGAGACCGGGACCGCCGGCACTGCCAGGGTCTGGTCCACCGCCTCGAGCAGGTCGAAGAGCAGGTCCAGGGCCGGGACCTGCTGGGCTCCTGCGCCAGCCCCGACCCCGGCCTCTACCAACTCAGCCAGCCGGCTCAGGCGCAGGTTGACCTGCACGATGCCCTTGCCGATGTTCGAGAGCTGGCGCTGCATGTCGTCCACGGGTGGTGTTCCTCGTTCGGGCGCCCTTTAACTGCCGCCCGGGGGCGCTGACGTGGGTCGGGAAACGCCCTGCTTGGAATTCTCGTGACGTTGACTCCCTGGTGGCCAGGCCCATAGAGTCTGTGGGTGCGTGCTTCCTCCTCCTATCGGTTGCGGTGGATGCTGCGGGTCGGCCTCGGGCCCGCCCTGGCCGGCCTGTCGCTGGTCGCGATGGCCGCGCCGAGCGACGCTCCCTCGCCCAAGGTCGCGGTCCCGGCGGGCTCTTTCCAACAGGGATCGGCCACCGAAGCCGACGCGCCCCTTCGGACCGTGACCCTCTCCGCTTTTCAGATCGATCGGGACGAGGTCAGCATCGCCGCCTTCGAAGCCTTTGTCGCAGCGGGCGGCTACAGCCGGCCCGAGCTGTGGACGGAACCGGGCCGGGCCTGGCTGGCCGAGCACCCGCAGGGCGCGGGTGCGAACATGCGGACCCAGGGGCGCCCAGGCGATCACCCGGTGGTCGCGGTGGGCTGGTTCGAGGCAGACGCCTACTGTCGGTGGCGCCAGGGAAGCCTGCCGACCGAGGCCCAGTGGGAGCACGCCGCTTGCGGCGAAGGGGGCCGGCGCTATCCCTGGGGTGACCAGGACGCGGTCGATGCCGCTTGGTTCGACGCGGGCAAGTTCGGGCATCTCGACGGGGTCTCGACCCAGCCGGTGGCCGAGGACACGGCACCGGCCGGCCCGCTGGGCTTGAACCACACCGTCGGTAACGTCTGGGAGTGGACCGCCGACTGGTACAATCGCGACAGCTATCGCCAAGAGGGCGACGCGCTGGACCCGGTTGGCCCGGCGAACGGACTCTGGCGCGTGCTGCGGGGGGGCAGCTACATGAACCTGCCCTCCTACGCGACCTGCGCCCACCGCGAGCCGGCCAGGCCCGATCGCGTGGCGCTCACGGTGGGGTTCCGGTGCGCCTACCCACAGCCATGATCATCGCCCTCGCGACCGTGTGGTGGGGCTGCACGCAGACGCCCTCCCCGACGGCAAGGCAGGGACCGCTTCCCCAGGGGCGGCCACTCCCAGGGGGCCAGGCGCCACCGATGCAGCCTGGCGTCCAGATGCCGACCAACGAGGGCGACGCGCAGCCGGTCCCGACCAACGCGGCGGTCGCCCCCGATGCGGACGGGATGGTGCCGGTGGCTGCGGGCTGGATCAAGCTGGGCGCGCGCCGGGTTGGCCCGGTGCCGGGCTTCGTCCTCCCACCAGCGGGGGGCGCTCCTGGAAACGCCGCGGCCGGGGCCGACGACCCGTCCGCGCAGGGCGAGGGAGGCGCCGCCCGGGCGGCGGGCGCTCCTCCTCCTCGACTGGAGGAAGGCCAAAGCGGCCGACCGATCGTCCCGGCCGAGGACCGGTTGAGCCCGCGCCGGGTGTGGGTGTCGGCCTTTCGGATCGACCGGACCGAGGTCACGCGCGCGGCCTACGCGAAGTTCCTGGTCGCGACGGGCTATAGGCTGCCCGAGGTCGACGAGAACTGGGCCCGAGACGACGGCTGGAACTGGACCTCGCCCACGCCGCCTGACGGGACGGCCGACCACCCCGTGGTCCTGGTGAGCTGGTACGACGCGACCGAGTATTGTCGGTGGCGAGGGGCGCGCCTGCCGACCGAGGCCGAGTGGCAGCTCGCCGCCCTGGGACCGGTCGAGGACGGGCGCATCTTTCCCTGGGGCAACGCCTGGGGAGACCGGCGCATCAACCACGGGCAGCTCGCGGCGCCGAACTTCGATGACTCGGATGGGTACCTGAAGACCTCGCCGGTCGGCTCCTTTCCGGCGGGTCGCAGCCCCTTTGGCCTGGAAGACGCCTTTGGTAACGCCTGGGAATTCACGTCGGACCGGCGGGTGAGTTCGTGGGACCAGGTGCAGCACAAGCCCTACCAGGACGGCTGGACCGACGTACACGCCCCGATGCCGGGGCTCTACGTCGCGGTGCGAGGGGGGTCCTACTACTTCGACTTTCGGATCAACCCGGCTGGCGAGCGGCACGCCTTCTTGCCCGAGCTTCGACGCAAGACCTCGGGCTTGCGCTGCGCCGCGGCTCTGCCGTGAAGACCGCGCTCAGAGCTGCCTGGCCTTCGGTCGGGCTCCACCTGGGCCTGGGCCTGCTGGTCGTCGGCTCGGTGCTGCCCCATCCGCTCACCCGGGTGCTGGGCTCGGGCGATGTCGATGTCTGGAACCACGCCTGG
>JAADHA010000671.1 GCA_013152105.1 Oligoflexia bacterium
TGCTGCCGCTGCTCACCGTCGTCCTGTGCCTGCCGCTCGCTGCCCTGGCCGCGAACCCGGGCGGTGCTGCGCCTGCCGAGGGCGGGGCTGAAGAGGTCCTGGTCGAGGGCCAGTCCACCGAGGGGACCGACCCCTTGGCCGTCACCGAGAGCGTCAGCGTCGTGGCTGTGGACGCTCGCCTGCCCGATAGCGCTGACGTGGCCGATGTCCTGGACCGGGTTGCCGGCACCACCGTGGTACACCTGGGTGGACTGGGCGACTTCAGCGCGGTCAGCATCCGAGGAAGCAGCCTGCGCCAGGTGCAGATCTTCCTGGACGGCGTGCCGCTGAACCCCGACGGCAGCGACGTGGTCAACCTGTCCGAGTTGCCCCTGCGGGCCTTCTCGCGGGTCGAGGTCTGGCGAGGCAGCGCGCCCCCTCGCTACGCCGCGGCCCCGGTGGGTGGGGTGGTCGATCTGGTGACGGCCGACGAGCCGGGTGCGAGCGCGTCGATCACCGCCGGGCAGTACCAGACCGGGCGGGCCTTTGCCTTGGACAGCTTCGCGGGCAAGCTGTTCGGCAAGCGCCTGGACGGCATGGCCGTGGCCGACTTTCTCCACACCCGCGGAGACTTCGACTACTTCGACGACAACGGCACGATCTACACCGTCACCGACGACCGGATCGGAACCCGCGCCAACAACGACAAGAACCAGCTCTCGACCCTGACCAGGTTGCGCCTGGGAAGCGACCGGCTGCGGCTGAGCCTGCTCGATGTCTTCCTGCTTCGGGACGAGGGCCTGCCGGGTCATATCCAGGCGCCTAGCCCCGACGCTCGCCTGGACACGGTGCGCAACCTGGCCGTGGCCTCGGTGCAGGGCCACGGTACCGCCCTGGCCGGGCAGGGCAGGCTGTGGCTGCTCCAGCGCGGCGAGACCCTGGATGATCGCCAGGACCAGCTCGGCACGGGCAGCCAGTGGCAGCGCGGCGCCTTCTCGACCGTGGGCATCCAAGGCCATGGGCAGTGGGCCCCGGCGGCCTGGCTTCTACCCAGCCTGACCCTGACCGGACGTCGCGACGGCTACGTGCAGACCGACCTGTTCACGGACCAGCCCGCCGCGCCTCGTGTCCGCCTCACCGGCACGCTGGCGGCCGCCGCCGAGCTGCGCTGGTGGCACGACCGCGTCCTGCTGCGGCCGGTCCTCCAGGGGCTGTGGCTGGACAACCGCGCGCTCGGCACAGACACGCTCGCCGGATCCTCCAGCGATCAGGCCGTCGCCGTCTACGGGACGCCGCGGCTGGGTCTGGCGGTCCATCTTGTGCCGCCCTTGACGCTCAAGGCGAACCTCGGCCGGACCGTTCGTCCGCCCGACCTCACCGAGCTGTTTGGAGACCGGGGCACGGTCATCGGCAACACCGAGCTGCGGCCCGAGCGGGGTCTGTCCGCCGACGTGGGTTTTCGCCTGGAAGGTGAGCTGCCCCTGAGACACTCGCCCACCGGGCTGCTCGCCTCCCTCGACCTGGCCCACTTCTGGAGTCGCACCCAGGACCTGATCGTGCTGCTGCAGAACTCCCAGCGGACCAGCGTGCCGACCAACTTCGGCCTGACCTGGGTCCAGGGCCTGGAGGCCGCCGCCAGCCTGGATCTAGGGGGCTGGGTCGACAGCCAGTCCACCCTGACCTGGACGATCTCTCGCAACCTCAGCTCGGACCCCTCGGTCGCCGACAAGCAGCTCCCCCGGATCCCGGCCCTGGAGGCATCCCAGTCGACCAGCCTGCACTGGAAGGAGCGCCTGCGACTGGGGCACACCTGGACCTACACCGACGGCAGCTACTGGGACGCGACCAACTTCTACCGGGCCGCGCCGCGTCCCATTCAGGGTGTCTTTCTGCGGGTCCAGCCCGACCCGCGTTGGCCCTCGCTAGAAGCCTCCGTGCTCAACCTGGGCGACCGCATCGTGCAGGTCGTGCCTCGCAACCCCCTCGACATCACCGATGACAGTCGCGTCGTCGATCCCATCACCGACTATGCCGGCTACCCCCTGCCCGGTCGGACCTTTCTGCTGACCCTGCGCTGGTCTCCTCCTCCCCCTGGAGAGTTCTGATGACACCCACCCTTCTCGCCCTCCTCGCTCCCCTTGTTCCCCTCGCCGTTCTCCTTTCCGGCTGTGTGCCCAGCGCGCTGCGCGATGACAGCGGCAGCACCTCGACACTGCCCGATGGTGGGGGCAGCAGCAACTCCGCCGGCCAGCACACCGCCGTGATGACGACCGTGTCCATGGACTACGCCACCGGCAGCCTGGCCACCGTCGACCTGGACTCCTGGGCGGTCGACGACTCACTGACCACCGTGGCGGGCGACGCCGGCCTCACTGTGGATGATGGACTGGTCATCCAGCTCAATCGCTACGGATATGACACCGTGCGACTGTACACGCCCGGCCAGTGGGACGCGCCCGATCTGGAGCTGGGTGTGGGCGACGCCCAGGGCTCGACCAACCCCCATGACGCGGCGATCTGCCAGGGCAGGCTGTTCGTCACGTTGTACGAGCGCGACTACATTGCCATCTACGACCCGACCGGCGGCACGCTCACCGGGACCGTCGACCTGTCCGCCTATGACGACGCCGACAGCAGCGGCCCCGAGCCCTCGGGCATCGTGCAGCGGGGCGACAAGCTCTACGTCGCGTTGGAGCGCCTGGACCGCGACCAGGGCTGGGTCGACGCGGGGGGCAAGGTCGTCGAGGTGGACTGCTCCAGCGGCAGCGCGACCCGCGCCTGGGACATCGGCGGCAACACGCGCGTCTTCGACTGGCCCGACCATGACCAGATCCTGGTTGGGGCCCGGGCCTTTGGCGGCATGGCGGGCGGGATCTACGCCCTGGACCCCGCCGCGGACAGCGTGACCCTGCTGGCCGATGTCGAGGCCGGCGGCGAGAGCCTGTACGACGTGGCCGCCTACGGCGATGGCGCGATCATCACGACGCTCTCCAGCGACCTGTCGACCTACGGCATCGACTGTGTCGACCTGGGCACCGGGACCATCACCCAACTCGACCAGCGGACCGAGTTCTTGCAGGGCATCGCCGGAAACGACCGGGGGCAGGCTTGGATCGCCGCGTCCTGGGGCTGGACCGACCCGAAGAGCGCCAGCCCCGGCGTCTTTGTCTACGACATCCCAGGCTGCACCTCGCTCACCGGTGACAGCCCCATCGCGCTCTCACTGGCCCCCGCCTCGATCGCCTTCTACTGAGAGCCGCTTCATGTCTCGCGCTGCCCTCGCGCCCCTTGCGCCCCTCGCCCTGATCCTGGCCTGCGCTCCGGCGTCGGATCCCTGCGATGGGATGTGCCAGGCGGCGGCGGACCTGTACGGGACCTGTCTGTCGGACTGGGGTCAGGACTGGGGCGCGGCCGGCTACGACGACCAGGCCGACTTCGTTGACCGTTGCCAGACCTGGGCTTGGGAGGCGCGGATCCTGGAGCGAGACGCCGGCGAGCAGGGCGCCATCGACCCGGTGTGCGAGGCGCGCGCGGGTGCGTTCGCTCAGGCGATGGCGGATCCTTCGGCGCCGGACTGCGCGGCGTATACTGGGGTTGAGTGGGATGTGATGCCTTGGTAGGGGGTGGGTGGCGACGGACCAACATCCCGAGCATTGAAGACCTGTCCAGGACGAGGTTCGAGCCAGCGGGCCGGGCTTCATCTGCGGTCCGGCCCCAGGATGCTCGGTCAAGCCAGTCAGGCGTCGCCCCACCTAGGACAGCCGGTCAATCGCGGTGCTTGTTTTTGGTGTCACCATCTGACGGACAACACTGCTCCTTGGACGTCGGGACCCCACATGGGATGCAAGGTGACGGGACGCGCGCCCGACTCTTCATCTGGCACGAAAGGTGGCGCGACTGCGGCGCCAATGCCGGCAAAGACCGCCGCAGAAGAGATAATTATGGCGGGGTCGGTGAATCGTCCGCCAGATATGACGCCTGGATGGTTGTTGCGTAGGCCTACGATGAGGAAACCCGCGCCTGATCCAAGAAGCACGCCTACCACGGAGAACGCCGGATTGGCGTTGGTGAGGACCGCTCCTCCACCAGCCCCAACCGGAAGCCCGAGAGTCGTCCCGAGAATCATCCCAAAGATCTGGACCACTGGCAGCCCGTCGCATCCGTCACATGCCAGGGCGGTTCCAAGTGCGTAGCCACCGAACAGGCCAACGGTGCCGAGGGCGGCGGTGGTGGTGCTGGTGACGCCCCCCCGCACAAGCCAATGTGGCTGCTTCGCCAGAGCCGTGTGTACCGGCGCGAGTAGAGCGACTACAAGGGCTGAAGCGCGCAGAGTGGAGTGCATGTCGGACAGGGTAGCATGCATCCTTCGGGCACCGGTCATTGTCTGCGACAATGTCCGGTGCGCTCTTTTTGGCGGGGGGAGGACA
>JAADHA010000672.1 GCA_013152105.1 Oligoflexia bacterium
GCCGACCGCCTCGGCTTCACGCCCGAACACGTCTCCCGCTGGGAGAACGACAAGGTGCCGATCTCCGAGACCGCCGACAAGCTGTTGCGGAGCCTGGTGATGGCGAGGGAGCCCATCGACGACTACGCCGCCTGGGACGCCCGCCTTGCGAGCATGGCGAAGTCCGACCCGGAGCCGCTGCCGCTGCGGATGGTGCTGGAAGGCCGTACCTGGGCCAGAGCCGCGTAGGCCGACCACGCTGCCGACCTCGGTGCCAAGCACCTCGGTGTCAGGCGTTCGCAGTCAACACATCTCCGCGCACCGATGCGCCAGCCCCTGCGACCTCCACCGACGCCCCATTCTCCTCTCCTCTTGGGCCTTGGAAGCCCCCGACTCGCCCGGGTCTTCAGCCCCAGAGCACGACGAGTCGTGGGTGACGTTCCCCGCCCCTGAGCTGTCCCACGAACAGGCTCCTCAAAGACGGCGGCCGAGTGCCGCGGTGAGCTGGTCCAGGCGGTCCTGTACGGCGACCGTGTCGAGATCTTTGAACCGGTCGGGGAGCATGCGGCGCGAGGTGCACTCGAAGACGGCCAGCATCTCCATGAACTCCAGCATCCGGTTGTCGCGGCTGGGGATCACGTCCTCGGCGGCCTGGTCGAGGTGTTCTTGGGTGATGATGTCTGAGTCGCCTTCGGCCGCGATGTTTCCCGCGGCCAGCAGGACGGCCTCGAGTTCGGCGCCAGAGTAGCCCTCGAGCTTGACGGCGATGGGCTCGACCGACGCGTCCTCTGCCAGGGAGAGGTGGTTCTTGCGCACCAGGGCCAGGAGGATCGCACGGCGCTCGTCCAGTTCTTCCGGAAAGAAGAAGGGGATCTTGTAGTCGAAACGACCAGGTCTCTTGAGGTCGGTGTCCAGCTTGTCGGGCCGATTCGTCATCATCAGGATGACCACCCGGCCGCGATGGCTGGTGTCGCTCATGAACTCCTTGAGGCGCGCGATCACTCGGCTGCTGGTGCCGCCATCGCTGTCGCCATTGCTGCCCATGGTGCGGTCGGCTTCATCAATGATCAGAAGGACGTAGCCCAGTCCATCCACGACCTGGAGGATCTTCTCGAGGTTCCCCTCAGTGCTGCCGACCCACTTCTCGCGGAAATTCTTGAACTTGAGGCAGGTCAGGCCGCTCTCGGCGGCGAAGGCCTCGGCCACGAAGGTCTTGCCGGTGCCCATGGGGCCGACGAACATCATGCCCATGGGTACGCGGTTCGTCTGGCCCGCCTTGATCGCCTTGGAGACCCGCAGCAAGACCTTCTTGAGACGATCCAGCCCCCCCACATGGCTGAAATTGTGGGTCGGATCGACGAACTCGACCAGGCCCTGGCACTCTTGCTCGATGATGGCCTTCTTGCGCAGGCTGACGGTTCGGAAGGTGATGGTCTCACCGGACTGACGGGCTCGGCGAAACAGGCTGCGGATGTGAACCAGGGACAGCCCGGCCGTGATCTTGGCCAGGGAGTCTTCGCCCATCTCCAGCTCGATTCGGCGCTGGTCCGTGTTGCGAATGAAGGCGAGGCGCGCGGCCTGGTCGGGGAGCGGCACCGAGACCGACACCATGTGGGTGGAGCTGCGCAGGCGGCGGTGGATGTCCGCGGCGTGTTCGCAGACCAACAGCACTAGATTGTCGCTGCGGAGGAGGGCGGGGTCGCTGGACCAGCGCTCCAGGCTGACCAGGTTGGCCTTGTCGCCGTCGGACATGAAGGTGAGATCGCCCATCGGCGCGATCATCTCGACATAGTCGATGACGACCGCCGCGCGCTGCGAGGTGTCGGTGACCAGGTCCTCGATCACGGGGAGCACTTCGGTCGGTCCGTGGGGCAGCGCGGAGGAGAGGCCTTCGTCGCCGCGCAGCGCACGCCGGGCGTTGAGGACCGTGCGGAAGCGGCCCTTTGTGCGCTGGTCTGGAAACTCGATGCCCTCGGAGACGTTGTAGTAGGCGACGATATCCTTGGTCCGGGTAAGGAAACGCTCCAAGAAGTCGCGGATGGGCACGTAGAGGGTCTTGCCTTCGGCGGTCTCCCACGGGTGCAGGTCGCGCACGTTCCCGTTGATGAGGAACATGCTGGCTTCGCCTGAGAGGTAGCGAAGCTTGAGGTCTTCGGCCCAGGAAGGCAGGGTCGGTTCGCGATTCATGGGGTCCTCCGGCAGACCCCAGGGGTCTACCGCGCCCCGACCAGGACCGCGACCATGCCCGAACCGGCATCCAGCGGACTGAGCGCTTTGCCAAGGACCGTGGCGGCCTTGGCGTCACCGGGTGCCCCCCTGGCGACCCCGCTCGGACCGCTCACCAGCAGGTCGCCCACCGCGATGCCAGTGCCGGCTTCTGCCTGAACCTGGGCGACCCCGCACAAGGTCACCAGGGCGCGGCCTCCGACGGTCGAACCACCTGCCACCAGGGCTGCGGTCTTGACGCAGACCCCCACGACCGCGGGGTCCGCGGCGGTCTTGCTGAATTCGACCTTGAGGCCATCCGGCCGCATGCAGGCCACCTGACCGGGGGCGATGCTGCCGTAGACATCGAAGGACTGGGCCACGCCGACCTGGTCCGCCTGGTAGCTCTGAGCGCTGACGGGTCCGAAGACTGCCATGCCCCGGGCTTCATCGGCGGTTCCAACCACGACCTCGAAGCCGCTGCGTCCGTTGAGGAAGAGCGCACCGTCTCGGCGTGAGGAGCCCTGCCGGCCCTCGACCAGCCGGACCTGGACCGCGCGGTGGGTGTTGTCGACCGTGAGGTCGCCCCTCAGTTCCAGGGCATCAGCGATGACCTTGGGTGCCTTCAGCAGGTTGCTTGCTTCCAGGGAGTTGACGGTCGCACCGCGGCAGACCACGCCACCGCTGAGGACTTCCAGGCCGCCGCGGTTGATCGTGAGCCCGCCGGTCATGGCATCGCCATGGCGCGACACCGCCCCGACGTCTTCGGCGGTCGGCGTGGGGCGTTCGGACAGATCCACGAAGGCTAGCTGCAGGTCAGCCAGCAGTTTGCGCAGCCCACCGATCTGGTGGGTGAGTTGGTCGAGATCGACCCGCAGGACGCCGACCCGTTCGCGGGACAGCTCGGCTTCGCGCGCCCGCAGTGAGGCGATCAAGCGGGGCGCCTGACCCTCGATGCGGTCCATGCGTTCGTTGAGGTCGACCACATCACCGTCGGGACCGACCAGATCTTCGAGCTCGTCTTCGATGTGGATGATGCGCCCAGCGTCTTCGTCGTCCAGCCCCTGCAAGCGTTCAGTCAGCTCACCGACCTGGTCGGCGATGTCGGTGGACTCCAGGTCGGTTTCCACCGAGACTAGACGTTGTTCCAGCTCATCGAGGGCCGTGGAGAGGGCGGTCAGTTGATCATCAGGAGCGGCCCCCTTCGGGCTGCCGCCTGGATCGGCAGACGCGGGGCCGTGCCCGCCCGACCCGGACGTGTGGTCTGCGAAGGCGCCTTCCAGGGTAGACACGCGCGCGTCCAACTGCAGGTTCAGCCCGGCCACTGGGACCCTTGGCGCGGTCTCGGTCTCGGTGGCACGTCCCCGCAGCACCCGCACGCCAAGCCATCGCGGCCCTTCGTCGAAGATCGTCGCGGTGAGCGCCGTGCTGCGTCCCAGCACGACCCGAAAGAATCCGCCCGGAACCACGTCAACACCGCGCACGGTCTCTTCCCAGAGCGGTCGCTCGTCCTGGCTGCTGGCGTGGAGGCCGAACACGAGATCGTAGCGGCCGGGGTTTGCCGGACGCTTGTCCGAGCGTGTCAACCGCCCGCTATACTCCAGGACCTGCGCCACCCGACCCTCCAAGTCTCCCCGTCGAAGGTTGCCAGGAGTCGTGTGAGAGCCCTGCACTCGCTTGGGGATCGACGCCCCATCGGCACGCCGTCAAGCAGAGGCTACAGAGCGCCGTGGGGTGCTGTCAAAGCGCGGTCTGCAACGTGCCAGCAGCCCTCAATTCTAGCGGACCCATCGTGTTGCCCGTCGCGGCGCGCTGGCCGCTTCGAGACCCCAGCGAGAACCGGCTTATTGAAGTGCGTCGATGCGTTTCTGTGCCTGCAGCCGGATCGAGAGCTGGCGGCTGCTGGCGTAGCTGACCACCATTTGGTAGGCGGCGATGGCGGCGGTGCGGTTTCCCGCGGCTTCCAGGGCGCGGCCCTGAGAGTATGCAGAGCGAGCCCGGTCATCGAGGACGCGGTTCACATCCGCCAGGTTCGAGCGGGCTGAGGACAGGCTGGAGTCCAAGCCCTGTGCGCGGGTGAGCCGGTCTCGGGCCACCACAAAGCGACCATCCTCGACCGCCTGCAGGCCCTCGTCGAGGTATTGGCGCGCCAAGCGACGGTCCGATGCCGAGAGACTCCTGCTGGAGGAACGCCGGTTGCTCGAGGTGGTCTTGCTGGATCGGGAGCTTGAGCCGGTCCTGCTGGCACGGGCTCGCTGTGCCTGTACGCTGGTCTGAAGTTGGGTAAGAGTGGCGTCCTGCGGATACCACTCCAGCGCCGCGATGATCGCTTTTTCGGCCGTGTCGAGATCGCCTCGCCCTCTTGCGGCACGCTGGCCCAGGTGGACGGCGTTCTGGTAGATGGCAACCCGTTCTTCGGGAGAGACCTGGCGTGCCAGGACATCTTCGCGGAGCTGCTGGATCGCCAGGAACTCGCAGGAGACGTAGCACATCCGCTCGGCCTCGATATTGGTCGGATCCGCCTTGACCGCGCGGTAGAAGACGGCCATGGCGTCGAGGTAGGCACCCTTCCGAAACAGCGTCATTCCCTGGGCCATGGGGTCGTCCGTCGTCTCGGCGATGGCGGCCGCAGGGGCAGTCGAGGCAGTCGAGGGAGTCGAGCTGGTCGAGGGAGTCGAGCTGGTCGAGGGAGTCGA
>JAADHA010000520.1 GCA_013152105.1 Oligoflexia bacterium
CCTTGGCGCTCATGGCCTGCGCCACGGCCCTCGCCGCGCCCGACAAGCCCGCAGCCGACAAGCCCGCACCCCTGCTCCAAGACGACGCCGATCGGCAGGCCATCTTCGACCGCTTCCAGCATCGCCGCCACGACAAGGTCTTCCAGGAACAGGACTTCTCCTGCATCGCCTGCCACCAGGTCGGCGGGGTCGCCGACGACCGGATCGGTGCAAAGAAGCTCGACCAGGCCTACCTGGCCCCACCGCGCATGGCCTGCCATTTCTGTCACAACCCCAGCGATGGGCGAGAACCGGTGGGCCCCGGTCGCTGCGTGACCTGCCATGAAGATGTCGATCCGCCGACCAGCCACGGCGCGGGTTGGCTGAGCCAGCACGGCGACGAGGCCCGCATGGGCGTGATCAACTGCGACAACTGCCACCGCAGCGCCGCCTGCATCGAGTGCCATGACCGGCGCGAGCCGATCCGCTTCGCGGTACACGACGACGCCTGGCTCTCCATCCACGCCATCGCGGCACGAGCCAACCCGGTCGAGTGCAGCACCTGTCACCAACAGAACTTCTGCGTCGCGTGCCACTCCACCGCAAATGGGAGGGTGCCATGACGCGGCTCTGGCTGACCGCCCTGCTGCTCATCAGCACCGGCTGTGGGAACGCCGACCCCTGCGCCGGCACGCGCGATCTCAGCCAGTCCCCGGCTGGCCTGGCGCTGACCCAGCAAGAGCACGGGGTCGGCTGGGGCCAACAAGAGTGCTTTCAGTGCCACCAGATCTGGAAGATCCACCAGCAGGACTGCACCAGTGGCGTCAGCATCGACGTCGCCTCGATCAACGACCAGATCGACGTGGAAGACGCGTCCACCTGCGCGACCTGTCATGGCGACAACGGCGTGCCCGGGCTGCTCCCGGCGGACACCGGAGGAACGCTGTGATGACTCGCCTGACCGCTCCACGATGGGGTACCGCCCTGGCCCTGGCCCTCGTGCTGCTGGCTGGCGACAAGGCGGTCGCTTCAGACGACCAGCCGGCCAGCCCACACGGCCAGCCCTCAGCCTGCGGAGACTGCCACCAGCCCACGACAGCCGGTGCCTTGCCACAGGCCATCCAGTTCCGCGACGGCAGCCCGGACGCCTCTTGCAAGCGCTGCCACACCGAAGACCCGCACCAGATCGGCCTGCTGCCCAAACGCACCAAGATCCCGCCCAAGATGCTGCTGGTCGATGGCCGCCTGGCCTGCCTGACCTGTCACGACGAGCCGGCCTGCGAAGGCAAGCCCGTCGATCCCGCCGCTCCCTATTTCTTCCGAGGGGGCCCCTACGAACACGAGGGCCAGCTCTGCGCACAGTGCCATCAGGTCAAGGGCGACCGCTTCAACCCCCACGCAGCCATGGCCGCGGCCCCCACCGACCCGACCACCTGCGAGCACTGTCACGTCGACCCGCCGGCGCCTGACGCCACCGAAGCCGACCTCAAGGTGAGCGGCCCCAATATCTGCCATGGCTGCCATATGGAGACCCTGCACGCGGGCATCATCGCCCACACCGGCGTCGCTCCTGGCGCCATCGCCACCCGGGCCCACAAGGCCGGGCTTCCCCTGACCGACACCAATGAGATCGTCTGCGTCACCTGTCACGATCCGCACCCGGTCGGCACGACGACCGTCGCGGACGCACGGCGCTCCATCATCGGAACCCCGGTCCTTCCAAAAGGTTGGCAGAAAGACGTGCTGACCCCGGCCTTGGCCGACCGGGCGGCCGACATCGGCGTCCCCCTCCAGGCCGAGTCCAGCGAACCTGACCTGCTTCGCCTCCCCTTGCGTGACGGCGAGCTGTGCCGAGCCTGCCACCGGCCGGCCGCCATCGACGCGGCCCGCAGGAGTGAACGATGATCACAGTACCGCTTCTTGGCCTGTTGCTGAACCTGGCCTGCGACACAGGCTACACGGACGCCTCGCGTCAATTTGCCGAACCGCTGGCCAGCCGGGGCGACTTCCCGACCGAGATCCACGAGCCCACCGACTTCGGCATACTGAAGACGCCCATCGTCGATGACGAAGGAAAAGAGAAGCTGCCGGCCGGCGCGGCTTGCGAGACCTGTCACGGGCCCGAGCCCGACCCCGACCTGTACACGCCTCCGCCCGCTGACGAGAACTACCACACACAGGTCGAGATCAAGCACGGCAAGCTGACCTGCTACCAGTGTCACGATCGGGACCGCACCAAGCTCCACCTGGCAGACGGCACGCAGATCGAGTTTGTGGATGTCATTGCACTGTGTGCCCAGTGCCACGGCCCCCAATACCGCAACTACATCCACGACGCCCACGGTGGGCTCAACGGCTACTGGGACACGTCCCAGGGCGCCAAGATCCGCAACAACTGCGTGGACTGCCATGTGCCGCACGCTCCGGCCTTCAAAAAGGCCACCCCCGTCTTTCGACCGCGCGATCGCTATCTCAAGGGACGTGACTGATGGACGAATTCACCCGACGCGCAGCACTGAAGTCCGGGGCCGGAGTCCTGGGGGCCGCCGCCTTTACACGCGCCCTCGCCCCGCTGACCGAGTGGGTCCCGACCCTGTCCAAGGACGAGTTCCTCCAGAAGCACTACCGGGAGCTCTCCCGCGAGGACATGGACAAGATCCTGCGACACATCGAGTCCAAGACCAAGAAGCTGTACGGAGCAGACGTCCACGTGCAGGACGTGCGCCCCCAGCGGGACATGGAATTCGGATACGCCCTGAACCTGTCGATCTGCATCGGCTGTCGGCGCTGTGCGCAGGCCTGCCACAAAGAGAACAACCACGATCGACCGACCGGAAACAGCTACATCCGCGTGCTGGAGATGACCCAGGGCAGCATGTCTCTGGCCAAGTCTGACGTCGACTACGACCACGACGTACCCGCCGAAGGTCACTTCTACATGCCCGTGCAGTGCCAGCAGTGTGGAAACCCACCCTGCGTCAAGGTCTGCCCGGTCGAGGCCACCTTCAAGGACGGGGATGGCATCATCGTCGTCGACTACGACTGGTGCATCGGCTGCCGCTACTGCGAGGCCGCCTGCCCCTACCACGCACGACGCTTCAACTGGAGCGCCCCCCAGATCCCCGCTGAAGACATCAACCCCAATCAGGCCTACCTCTCCAACCGGATCCGGCCCCAGGGCGTGATGGAGAAGTGCACCTTCTGCCTGCATCGAACCCGCAAGGGGCGCCTTCCTGCCTGCCTGGAAGCCTGTCCGACCGGTGCTCGCGTCTTTGGCAACCTCAAGGACGAACACAGCGACATTCGCTGGGTGCTCGAGAACAAGCGGGTCTTCGTCCTCAAAGAAGATGTCGGCACCCTGCCCAGCTTCTTCTACTTCTTCGACAAGTAGAGCCGAACATGGACCACACCACCGAGTCTGAGCTGACCGAGTCTGGGCTGACCGAGTCCGAGCTGACGGCCACAGCAGCAATCACCGGCTACGGTCGCTTCATCTGGCGCGCGCTGGGCGTCGCCACCGATGGCGGTCCAGTCTTCTACACGTGGATGACGCTGCTCACCGCGATCATGTTGGTCGGGGTCAACGCCTGGGCGCACCAGATCACCCTGGGCCTGGGCGTCACCGCCATGACCGACCAGGTCTCCTGGGGCATGTACATCGGCAACTTCACCTATGGCGTCGGCCTGGCCGCTGGTGCCGTGATGATGGTGATCCCCGCTTTTGTCTACCACGACCAGGAGATGCACGATGTGGTCATCGTCGGTGAGATCCTGGCGATCGCCGCCATCGTGGCCTGCCTGGGTTTCGTCAACGCCGACCTGGGACGCATCGATCGCGCCTGGCACATGATCCCGGGCATCGGCCACTTCCATTGGCCGGTGTCGATGCTGACCTGGGACGTGCTCGTGCTGATGGGCTACCTGCTCATCAACCTGCACGTCGTCGGGTACATGCTGTACATGCGGTTTCTCGGCCGCCGCCCGCGCAAGATCTGGTACCTGCCCTTCGTCTTCCTGTCCATCGCCTGGGCCATCTCGATCCACACGGTCACCGCCTTTTTGTATAGCGGTCTGGGTGGTCGCCCCTTCTGGAACACGGCCATCCTGGCGCCGCGCTTCATCGTCTCGGCCTTCATCAGCGGCCCGGCCTTCCTGGTCATCGCCCTCCAGATCGTGCAACGCACGACCAAGCTACCGGTCGGCGATGGGGTCATCGACACCCTCCTCAAGATCCTCCGCGTCACGGTCATCCTCAACCTCTTCCTGGTCGGATCAGAAGCCTTCACGGACTTCTACACGGGGGCCGAGCACGGTGCCGCTGCCCAGTATCTCTACTTCGGACTGGATGGACGCCACGCCCTGGTGCCGTGGATCTGGACCGCGGAGATCTTCAACGTGGTCGCGGCCCTCATCT
>JAADHA010000299.1 GCA_013152105.1 Oligoflexia bacterium
CTTCCCGCGCTGTTCATCGTGCGCACCGACGATGGTTTCCAGGTCCGCCAGTCCAAGGCCTGGCCTCACCCGCCTCAGCCCCACTCAAACCAGCCCCACCCGAACTCCGTGGCCCCCCCGGACCGCCCTCAAGGGCTCTTGCGGCGGCAGGAACTCAGCCGCCACCCGGCAGGCTGATCACCTCTGGGAACCCAAAGGTGCCGCCCAGAGATGCCGAGATCCGCCACCGCAGGGTGCCGTCTGGCGCGACCTCGTCGATGCGACCATTGACCGAGAATGTCACCACGGTATCGCCGCTGTCCAAGCGGTCCACGCCGCCCAGGCTGAAGGTATACAGTTCTGGATCGGGCGTGTAGGACCAGACCTCTTTCGCTGTCATCTGTTCCTCGTCCAGACTCAACTCCACGGCTCGACTGCTCGCCACCTCGGGCATACTGTTCTCGAAATAAACAATGCCACCGTCCAGCAGTTGGAAGACGTGCTGGCGATCAAGAAAGTCGGTCTGCCCCGAGGGGTCCGTGAAGTCGCCGACCGGGCTGCCCAGGAGCGAGACCATGCGACCCGTGGCGCGGTCGACCCGCGCGATGCCGCGAATCCCAAACATGCCGATCAACCAGTCGTCTTGCGTACCGTCGTAGACCAGGACGTTGGCGTGGGACCAGTCGCCACCCTCCAGACCGCTGGGCGTCAAGGCCGGATCGATGTCGTCAAAGGCATTCCAGATCGGGGTCTGAACGCCGTCGAGGCCCTGCTCGACGATGGTGTCGCCGATCAACCTGGTGCCGCCGACGTCCCGCGAATCTTCCTGGAGGAGGCCAAGCGTGCCATCGGCCAGCTCGACGAAGTCGTGGTGCGCGCCCTGGACATCGGTGTCGGTCTGCTCGCCACCCGCCCAGGGGGTGAAGATCAAGCCACGATCGCTTTTTCCGTCGATGTTGATCGGAAGCGCGTACACGCCCAGCCCATCGTTGGACAGACGCACCCGCGCGACCTGATGGGCCCTCTCCATCTCGGCCCACCACACGTACTCTCCATCACCGTCCAGGATGACCGCCGCCGCTGGCGCCGTGACGATCGAGGTGAGCAGGTAGCCGCCGTCGAGATGGGGCTGCCCGTCGTCCACCTCTACGGAGAGAGCCGGCAACCAGGAGGGGATGCTGCCCGTTGTGATGAGCTGATCTTCGCTGAAGCGCTCTTTTCCATTCTCCACCACCACCACCCGCAGGCTGATGTCAGTGTCGGGCTTCAGGCCGAGGAGGGTGGCGCGAACCAGTCCACCACTCGACAGGTCGAGGTCGAGCGAGCGGTCAAAGCTGCCGTCCATGCCGTACTCGACCCGAGCGCTCTCGGCGCCCGTCAGATCGTCCAGGATGTCCACCAGCACTACGGTCGAGATGTTGTCGGAGAGCATCTGACGCACCTCGACCGGTGCTGCTGGCGAGCAGGCCAGCACGGCGAGGAGAGCGGGGATGACAGGCACGAGCATCGATGACCTCAGGGCGAGCCGCCAACGTAGCCGCACCAGACGGCACCGTTGGCAAAGCCTTCGTGAGCGAAGTGCAGACAGGCCATCCGATTCGCAGGCAGCCGTCAAGACGATAGACAGCCCGATGCCGCGCCATCCCCGACCGTCGCAGAAAAGCCGGCTGGATCCCCATCGCCTGGAGTTGAGGCGCCTGGCTGCGTTCGCACTGGCGCTGTCGATCCTGGTCGCGGCAACCTATGTCCTGCCGGGCAGCGCCGCCTTGCGGCCCTGGATCACCGGCGAGCCGCTGCCCCTTGTGGGGCTGGTGATGCGCCAGACCGTCGTCCGAGAGGATGAACAGGGGAACCTCACGGTCCAGACCCAGACCCAAGCCGACGCGCCGCAAGACACGCCTCAGCGAACGCCAGAGTCGTCCGACTCGGCCGCCGAGAGCGCCCCCAGCCTGCCGGTCCGTGAGCCTGCCCTGCCCACCCCACTGGTCTTCGAAAACGGTGCCATGGACCACTACTTCGCTGCCCTGGCCATGGCCGAGGCGGGCTACCCCGGCGCCGTCGTCCGCACCTTGCATTGGGGCGACTCCACCATCGCCGGCGACGGCATCACCGGCACCGTGCGCGACCGCCTCCAAGCGCGCTTCGGGGACGCCGGTCCCGGCTTCCTGGCGGTGGCGGTCGACCCGCGCTGGTCGATCCGACCGGGCATCGCGCGGTGGTCCAAGGGCGACTGGGACAGCTTGAGCATCACCTTTGGGGGCGCCGACCAGCGCCGCTATGGGCTGGCCGGAACTGTCGCCACGGCGATGGGCCAGGCCAGCGTCACCCTGGGCGGGCGCAAGCGCGCCAACGCCCAGCGCAACAGTGATCGCCAGCTCATCACCCGCTTCGATGTCTACACCATGCGTCAGCCCGGCGGGGGCGGGCTCACCATCAAGCCCCGGGGCGCCCCCGGCAGGACCATCAGCACCAACAGCAAGAGCGACCGGGTTTGGGACGACTTCACGCTGCTGACCAGCCCCAGGGGCTCGCCCACCGTGTGGCTCAAGGCCGACGGTACCGGCCCGGTCACGGTCTACGGCGTCGCCCTGGAGACCAGCGGCCCCGGCCTGACCTGGGAGAACTTCGGCGTGGCGGGATCCGGTCAGGGCTCGATCCTCAACAACCAGAGCGCCGCGCACCTGGCGGGCCAGGTCGCCCGCCGCCACCCCCAGCTCATCGTGTACCAGACCGGCGGCAACGAGCTGGGCTACCCCAGCCTGGCCAAGGACGACGGCGCGCTCTACCGGAGCACCTACACCCGGGTCCTCGCTCGCCTCAAGGCCGGCGCCCCCGACGCCGACTGCCTGGTGGTCACGCCCCTCGACCAGGCCACTCGGCAGCGCGGCCAGGTCGTCAGCAAGCCCCTGCTCAGCCGCATGGTCGACTTGCAAAGCCAGGCTGCTCTCGATGCCGGCTGCGCCTTCTGGGACGCCCGCGGCGCGATGGGGGGCGATGGGGCATTTGCGCGCTGGCTGAACCACCAACCGCGCCTGGCCTGGACCGACCTGATGCACCTGACAGACCACGGCCTGGCCATCCTGGGGGACAGCCTGGCCGACGCCATCGAGCAGGCCTACGACCAGTGGAAGCTGGACCACGAAGACCTGGTCCCGCCGCCCTATTCGGCGCCACAGGTCGATGGTCTGGCTATGGGCTCGGCGGCAGTGGCAGACCCGGCAGTGGCAGACCCAGCGTCGGGCCATCCAGCCCCCCGGACTCCCGCGCCGCCTGCTCCATCGCCATGAGAAAACGCTCGGCGCTCCACTCGTAGCCCGCCGCGCTGAAGTGGATCTGGTCGCGGGCCGCCAGGCGAGGGTTCATCAAGGACCAGGCGATCTGCGAACCCGGACCGCCCGTCGCCTGCTGCCAGTCCCAGAAGACACAGCCGAATTCCGGTGCCACCTGCCGCTGGACCTGCGCAATCGGCTGGGTCCGGTCCCACACCACATAGGTGTCGCGAGACACCTTCTTACCTCGGTCGCTGGGGCCCACCAGCACGCAGGCCGCGTCGGGCGAGGCGTGCCGAACGATCCCCAGCACCGCCCGCAGTTCATCCCGGTAGAGGTCGGGGCTCAGGGCCAGGTCATTGGCTTCATTCGTGCCGTAGGCCAACACGATCATATCCGGTGCCAGGCTGGCGATGGCCCGCGTCGAGAGGTCCTCGTCCCACTGCAACCAGGTACGCGCCGTCCGGCCGCGGATCCCGATGGCATCGACCAGCACCCCAGGCCCCTCGCGCTCGGCCGATACGCCGAAGATCCGCACCTCGCCGTCCCCCTTGGGCCGCAACACCAGCCGATGGGGCCCGTCCGCCACCTCGATCCGGTGCCGCAGGATCTTGACCTCTGAGCTGCCGTTGACCAGCTCCTCGACCGGCGCCCCGTCCACCTGGGCCAGCAGCGTCCCCGCCGCCGGCTCACCCAGGGTGAACACCTGGTACTGGCTGACCGCTCGCCCCTGTTCGTTGTCCACCGTGGTCTGCAGCCAGCCAAAATCCGCCGGATCGCCGCTGCTCACGCTGGGTCCGAAACCATAGAGACCGTCGTTCCGACCACCCCTGTGGCCCACCCAGTCGGCCCGCCAGCCGTCGGTGCGACACAGGTTCAGGTCCTGGCCCCGGTAGCCCTTGTAGAGCGCCGCCGGCAGGATGAAGCCGTGTCCGATGTCACCGTAGCGGGCCTGGAGGATCCGCCGCAGGTGGCCGGTCCAGAAGTCACCGCTGGTGTGGCTGGCTCCGAAGACGGTGATCCGCACCCGGCCGCCAGCCGCCGCCTTGCGCAGCACGTCACCGACCCGCGCCAGATCCTGGGGCTGGCCCTCGAGGGGCTGGAGCGGGATGGCCGCCGGATCCTGCCCCGGCAAGCCAC
>JAADHA010000503.1 GCA_013152105.1 Oligoflexia bacterium
TCAGGCCGTGCTGGCCCACTTCCGCTACCGTCTGGTCGCCATCGGCAGTCGGCTGGCCACCGAAGAGGGCCTGACCACCAGGCGGCGGGTTGAGATCCCCCTGCGCAAGGTACAGATCGTCCGAACTGACGAGCCCCTGCTGCGTCGCTTCATGGGCTACGGCACGGTGCTGATCGAGACGGCCGGCTTGGGCGTCACCGATGGCCGTCTACGCCAGGCCGAGGGCGTCATCCCAATGGTCGAACACGACGAATTGGGCAAGCTCGCGCATCTGGCCATCCCCAGCCTGGACCAGGACCCCTGGGCGATCGCGCTGCGGCCCGCCCACCGACGGGCCCTGGTCCGCATCACCGTCCGGCGCATGGCGGCTGGACTGCTGGTGGCCGCGGGGCTCACCGCCCTGTTCTTTCCCTGGGGCGCCCTGTCCTTCGGCCTGGTGCCGCCGGTCGGCTTCATGGTGGCGTGGCTGGACTGGAAGCGCCAGGGCTGGCTGGTGACCCCGACGGTGCTGATCTCCCGACGTGGCTTCTTCAATCGCCGCACGTGGATCGTGGCCCGCGACAAGGTTCAGAGCGTACACGTCGGACAGACGCTGCTGATGCGCTGGTACGGGCTGGCGGCGGTCGTGGTCCGAGCGGCGGGCAGCGATGTGTCCCTGCCCGACCTTGGCCGCGACCTGGCGCTGGATGTGTTGGAACAGCTCTCGCCGGCGACGGCGTCAGCCCAACAGCAGCTTGACGGCCAGGACGCTGCCGACCACGCCCATGATGTCGGCCGTGAGCCCCGCGGGGATGGCGTGCCGGATCCGGCTGATGCCGACACTGCCGAAGTAGACCGCCAGGACGTAGAAGGTCGTCTCGGTCGACCCGTTCATGGTGCTGACCAGATTGCCGATGTAGCTGTCGGGACCGTGGGTATCAATGAGTTCAGCGGTGATGCCGAAGGAACCCGAGCCCGACAGCGGACGCATCAGGGCCAGGACCAACGCCTCGGCCGGCAGCCCCAAGGGGGCGGTGAACTGGCCGATGAAGCCAGTGATGGCGGCCAAGCCCCCGCTCTTTCGGAGCATGCCGACCGCTGAGAGGATCGCCACCAGGTAGGGAATGATGGTGACCGCCAAGGCGAAGCCTTCCTTGGCCCCCGCGACGAAGACCTCGTAGACCTTGACCCCACGGACCACACCGACGGTCAGCATCAGCAGGATCAAGCCCGGGATGATCCAGGCGCTGGCGGCCTCGCCATAGCGGTAGACCACACCGACCAGCGCCATGAGCAAGCCAAGGAAGCCCACCAGCGGCAAGATATCGGAGACCAGGCTGGTCTCCAGCTTCCGAGCCGCGCGGACCGCGGCGTCCGCCTGCTGTTGGGCCAAGGGCGGCGCGAAGATGGGCAGGCGAGCCAGCATCAGCGCGGCGAGCACCCCACACACGGTCGACAACCCAGTTGCCATCAGGGTCGTCGGGAAGATCGCGGCCGGGTCCACGCTGCCCTTGAGCGCCCGCAGGCCGATGATCCCCGTCGGCAGCAGCGCCAGGCCGCTGGTGTTGATGGCCAGAAAGAGGACCATCGCGTTGGTCGCGGTCCCCTTCTCGACGTTGAGGGTGTTCAGCTCCTTCATCGCCTTGAGCCCGAAGGGAGTCGCGGCGTTGCCCAAGCCCAGGGCGTTGGCCGCGATGTTCATGACCATCGCCCCCATCGCCGGGTGATCAGGCGGCACGTCGGGAAAGAGGCGCACCAGCACGGGTCGAATCAGCCGAGCCAAAGCCCCCGGCCTCTTCGACGACCTTCATCAGCCCCAGAAAGAGCGCGATGTAGCCGACCAGCCCGATCGCCAGGTCCACGCTGGCCTTGGCGCTGTCCAAGGCCGCCTTTCCGACCTCACCGGGCGTTCCAAAAGCGACCGCACAGGCAACGGCCGAGAAGACGAGTCCATAGAAGACCAGGTTCATGTCGGCCCAGCAGTCGAGGGGAGTGGCGGTACCCCGCGACCCTACACCGCGGAAGGGGTCCGAGGACTTCCGGGCGGCGGCGGCGGCATCACCCCGCGGTCCGCAAGGCCAGCAGGAGAAGCAGGCCGCGGGCCAGCTCCCGAGGGTGGATTTCCGCCAGGACCAAGGGCCCCAGGTCCACCACATCCACGGGCGCACGGCCGGTCTTCAAGGGCACCGGGACCGGGAAGCGCTGCCTGGACCAGGCCTGGGCCACTGGGTCGGCTGGGTCGATGTCTACGACGCTCAAGTAGGGCACAGAGCGCTTGAGTTCGGTGTCCAAGGAGTCGTGGTTGAAGTGCTGGTCCAACCAGGGCGCGAACTCTTCGGTCTGGATCTGCCCGCCCAGCGCGACCACCGCCAGGCAGCGATCTCGCAGGCCCCCACCCTCTGCCAGAGCCGCCAGGCTGCGCTGGGTCGCCAACCCGGCGCTCACCATCACTACGCGGTCGCTGCCCCGCAAGAGCACACCCTCGACCGCATCGAAGAGCGCCTCGACAGACGACTCGGCCGTCGGATCCAGTGAGTAGGGCGGCAGCACGACGGCGCGCAGACCCGGCCATGCCTCCAAGATCCGGGTCGCCAGAGGGTCCGCGAGCCCGTCGAGCACGAAGACCACATCGGCCATACGCCGGGCCAGCAGGGCCTGTAGCCGAGGCGTCCAGGCCGCCACCTGGTCCCAGCCCGCGTCTGGCCCCAGGATCCGCGCGGGATCGTGCTGCTCGCCCAAGTCGAGCGGATCCCCCAGCAGCTCGTCCTTGGCTCGGGGGTCGTCGCGATAGAGCCGATTGAAGCGGGCTACCGGGTCAGCCAAATCACCGAGTGCCTGGACCAGAGCGCGCTCTCCGTCCAGCGCGGGCACCGGCACGTCGTCGAGATCAGCCGCACGCAGCTTGCGCTCGGCCAAGCGGCCCAGCGGGTTCCACGTGACCTTGCCCAACACGCGCGCCGCCCACTCGTCGCGCGCAGCCGCATCCACGGCCCCCAGCTCGGCCTCGACCTGACCCGCCACAAGCACTGACAGGACCACCTTGAACAGGCGCTCCCACTCCAACTTGGGCGGACGGGGAATGGACAACAGCGTGGCCCAGACCGCCAGGCCAGATGCCACCAGTTCGACCAGGCTGTCAGGGCTCACAGCGGCTGCACGCCAGGCGCACTGGCGTCCGCAGCGCCCACATTGCGCCACGGCAAACGGGGCCGATTGGTCCACGGAGGGATGGGTGTGCCACCCGCCGCGGCACGTCGAGCCACCAGGTACAAGGCCGTATACAGGGACAAAAATTCCCAGAACGGCTTCTCTGTGATCGTAAACTCAACAAAGGACCAGGCGAAATAGCCCAGCATCGCCGCGGGCATGGTCCAGGCGATCACCTCGGCCACGGTGCCACGGGTCGCCCGCACCAGTTCACGGGCCATCAGCAGGACGACGATGATCAACCACGCCAGGATCACCAACCCGACCACGCCGTAGTGCGCCAGGAACTCCCAGAAGATGCCGTGGGGGTAGTCGTAGAGGCTCTCGGAGACGTAGTAGTTGTAGTGAGGCAGCAGAATGTCGTAGCCGCCCCCGCCGATCCCCAAGCCCCACGTGTCCTTGAACATTGCCCAGCAGACTTCCCAGTTCCACTGCCGGTAGTTCTCGTTGAGGGACAAGCCGTTGGTGGTGACGCGAGTCAGCGCCTGGGCGCCCGACCAGTTGCTGGCGATGATCACCGTACCCAGGCTAGCCGTCGCAGCCGCCAGTCGAAAGAACCACTTGCGAAAGCCCGGGTGGGCCAAGGCGACCAGGACCCCACCGATGAGAGTGGCGTAGGCGCCACCACGAGAGCCCGACTGCAACATGCTGTAGAAGATGAAGCCGCCCGCCCCCACCAGACCCAGCCGAAGCGCCCGACTGCGCTCCACCAGGGCCAAGCCAAAGCAACTGGGGATGACGAACATCAGGTTCATCGCGTACCAGTTGGGCTGCTGGCCCAGCCCGGTCTCGCGGTTTCCGCCCGACGCGGCCTGGAAAGATGTGGCGCTGAGGAAGGAGAGCTGGTCGCTCACCTTGGACAAGAGGCCAATCAGGACACAGGTCACGATCCACGTGTACAGGACCACGCGAAAGTCATGCCAGTCCCGCACGAAGGCCATGATCACCAAGGCGTTGGCCAGCACCAGCATGAGGGGAATGATCTCGCCAATGGTGTCACTGGCCGAGACGCTCCACAGGACGGACACCGTGACCCAGCCCAACAGCGCCAGGAAGGGAGCCTTCCAAGGAAAAGAGATCCAGACCTGGTGCCGGTGGAAAGCGGCGTAAAAAGCCAAGGCTGCCAGGCACAGCAGCAGGGCGGGCTCGAAGGGCCCGATTCCCATTCGGCCGATACGGAAGAACACGGTCGCCCCGGTAGACAGCAAGCGGGCGCCGATCAGCATCACCACCGCCAACAGCGGCCGCTCGATCACCGCGACCGCCACCGCCACGCCGCCGACCAGCCCCAGCGTGATGCGGTAGTCCAAGGCCAGCGTTGCAGCGAGAACCAGCTCGATCAGCAAGATGATGGGAAGCCAGCGGGGGCCTCCCATCCATGCTGTGTAGCGATGTAGGGTCTCGACCATTCCCAGTACAGCTCCGCGGTGATGGTGGCCACCATAGGCCGATCGAACGCGATCCGCCCCTTGGCCCGACATCTGACCAAGGCCGAAAAAAAAGACGGCGATTCGCACGACGCCTGAAACTGCCAAATGCGACCGACATCGGACGTTCGACCGATAGGGCAGTTGCTCCCCTTCGGTTGATGACAGCGCTCAGCAGCACCGCTGAAGCGCACGGTCGAAACCAGACAATCAGCTCACCCACGGGACCCGTGCCCGTCCCGGTTCGGCCCATGCCGAGCCCAAACCACACCGAAGGAACCCCAAATGTCCAAGAACCTGATGATGATGGCCGCCCTCGGCGCAGTCTCCCTCGCTGGCTGCGGCGAGAAGGCTGCCGACGACAGCGGCACCACCGGAACTACCAACGCCACCAACGCCTGCAACGCTTGCAACGCTTGCAACGCTTGCAACGCCTGCAACGCCTGCAACGCCTGCAACGCCTGCAACGCCTGCGGCGCCTGAGTCCAGCTCAGCTCCCTGCTCGCGCCCTGATGCCTTGGCCTCGGGGCGCGCTGCTTTTGGGGACACTACTTTGCCGGACACTACTTTGCCGGACACGGTAGATTCGAGTCAGGCCCAGCGGCATGAGGTCTGCCCACAGCAGCGCGAGGTCCACCGTGCTCCCACCGATATTGATGCTCACGCTCCTGGGCGCCTGTCAGTCCGAGCCCAAGGCTCCGACCGGCAGTGCCCTCCCTCTCGACCAGATCCCCGCCACGGTCCCCGACGCCGCGACCAGCCCCTGGCTCAGTGAGCACTGGACCTTTCCGGTACCTGCCCAAGGTCCAGCCCCAAAGGACTGGACAGAATTAGAGGCCAGCCTGGCGCCCGAGTCCTGCGGGACCTGCCACCCGCAGCAACTCGCCGATTGGCAGCAAAGCCTGCACCACCTCGGCATGGGTCCCGGCGTCATGGGTCAGCTCGTCGACTGGGACGGAAGCGACGACCGCACCGTGCTCCAGTGCCAGACCTGTCACGCCCCGCTGACTGAACAGCTCCCCCGCACGCGGGACGGCGATCAAACCGTCGACAACCCCACCTTCGATGTCAGCATGAGGTCCAAGGGGCTCACCTGCGCCGGCTGCCACGTCCGCCACAACCAGCGCCTCGGGCCACCCAAGGACGGACGCCCGACCGACGCGGATGGCGTGGCCCTGGCGGACGGGCCTCACGGCGGCTTCGTGCCCAAGAAAGAATTTCAATCAGCCGACTTCTGCTCGGCCTGCCACGATTTCAAGCAGTCCCAGCTCTCGCTCGAGGGCAAGCTGCTCCAAGAGACCGGCCCCGAGTGGCGGCGCACGGATTTCGCTGCCCAAGGCGTGACCTGCCAGACCTGCCATATGCCCGACAAGCGTCACCTCTGGAAGGGCATCCACGACCCCGAGATCGTCGCCAAGGGGGTCGAAATCACCGGTGGAATCGACGATGTCGGCGGGTTGCTGACACCGGTGCGCGCGTCACTGAGCCTGGCCAATGT